>NZ_JBFAMX010000634.1:0-5864 GCF_040659615.1 Nonomuraea sp. NPDC049784 | reverse complement strand
GCCGCGGCATCCTCGTCGAGACCGAGCCGGGATTGTTCACCCAGCCGCGCCCATAGTCCGAACGGCGGGTCTCCGACCAGCAGGCCTAACCCAACTCCAACGACGAAAGGGACATCAGCTCGCGGAACGCACTCTCAGGGTCGGGTAGGCCCCCACGTGCGATGCCCCAGCGTGCGGCTGGGCGCTTCCTTCGTGCGGGTCGGCCGCCCTGACGACGGCAGGGCGGCCTTCACATTCTCCAGCTGCGATAACAGCACGTGTCAGCGGGCCGGTGGGGAGCTGGTCTCAACGGAGCAGGGGCTCGACTCCCATACGGCACGGGCTTTACCCGTACGTCCTTCCAAAGGTGGTCGCGACGTACCACCTTGACGATAGCGGAGACCACCGATAACGCGTCTACTGCCGAATCGCGCGGATCTTGCCATTCCGAACGGTGATCAGGTAACCGGCGCTGTTGACGGTGAGGATCGCCGCGTCCTGGTTCGCATCCGGTACCTCCACGGAGGCGACCTCGACGGTGAGTCCAGCCTGCTCGGCGGCCGTCCAGGCGCCGCCACCGGCAGCGGCGCTCGGCACGCCGGGTGCGGATCAGCTCAGCCAGGCGGATCAGGGTGTGATTGGACAGCGGAATCGCGGCAGGGTAAGACAGCAACGAGGCTCTCCGGTAGAGGCATCGGATCTTGGTCGACTGCTGTCTTACCGAGAGCCTCTTCTCATGCCAACCGGTCCCCGCACCACCCCTGCTGACCTACGCGATCAGGTTGGAAAAGTCTCACTGAACGGCACAGGTACGTCATGGAAGACAGAGTTCTCGTCTACACCCGAACACCGCTCGACGAGTACACGGACTCGCTGAGCAACAGCATCCACCTCGCGTTGAGCGAAGACGGAGCACCGTTTGAGCCGCTCAACCAGAACTACGGGATCTTGTTTCCCGAAGCCACGGTGAGCGAGCACAACACGATCCTGGAGAAGGGCGCCAAGAACCCCTTCCTGTTCCGCACGAGAGAAGGCGGGTTCGGGCTGGTCGCCGTCCGTGTCGCACCCCGGGGAGCACAGGACGAGGAAAGCCGTGGCTGTGTCCTGGTGTGGACGTCGACCGATCTGACGGAGTTCCGATCCCGAGGGCTCCTTCGGTTGCACAACTCCCTGCATGTCGATGCCGTCGCGTGTCAGTACGACGAGGCGGTCGGCGCGTACGAGTTTCTGTGGCGAGACGCCGACGGAAACATGTACGTGAACCAGGTTGTCGACCTCGCAGGAGGAGGATCAAAGGGGCCTTGGCCGGCATCCCGGTTCCCGCAGGTTGCGGACCCCTGCAACCTGACGGACATCAACCCGGGGAACGTGCTCGCGGTGGAACCGTCAATCGCGCAAGCCGTTCGGGACCGGTGGACGCCCCTGGCGCATACGGAAACCCGCGTCCCCAAGACTGTCGTCGCGTCCTCCCTGTCGGAACTGGCCGCGGTGAAGGCGACAGCCGTCTACTCCGACGGCTCCACGGCCGACAAGTCTGTCGCCTGGGACACCAGTGCAGTGGACTTCTCGGCGCCGGGAACCTACCGAGTCTCCGGCACGGTGCAGACTCCCGTTCACCCCTTCCCATTGGCGCGCGGGTACGCGGACCCGGTGATTCTGCCCTGGGAAGGGAAGTACTACTACATCGCGACCAACGACAACGTGGACGACATCGGCCTCTACGTCCGAGAGTCCGAGACGATCAACGGCTTGTTCGACGACGGGTTCCGCGAGCAGGTGATCCTCGACGCGGACGAGAGCAAGGGCTTCGTGCAGACCTTCTGGGCCCCTGAGTTCCACCAGATCGGCAACGACCTCTATATCTTGTTCGCTGTCAGCGGCACCGAGTGGGGGCCACAGTGCCACATGATGCGACTCAAGAAGGGTCACGACATAATGCAGGCCGACAGCTGGGAGACCCCCGTACGGGTCCGGAAGGCCGACGGCTCCTACTTGGCCGAGAGTGGCAGCATCACGCTGGACATGACCTACTTCAAGGCTGACGAGAGGTGCTTCCTCGTCTGGTCATTCCGGACAGGTCTGGACTCGCCGATGGACTCGGGCAGCATGGTCTACATCGCGGAGACGACCGTGGCTGATCCCACTCGTCTCATCAGCGAACCGGTGTTGCTGACGCGCCCGCTGTACGGCTGGGAGAACGTGCAGGGGACGATCAACAACGAAGGCCCGTACCCGTTCCTGACCGACGAGACCGTGTACATCACGTACTCCGGTGGAGCGGCCAGAGGCTACACCTACTCCACCGGGATGCTGAGTATTCCCCGAGGCGGTGACTACCTGGATGCCTCCGCATGGTCCAAGGCGATCACGCCGGTCCTGAACTACCAGTCGGTGGAAGGGCTCTATGGTGCCGGGCACAACTCCCTCTTCACCGACTACGACGGCAACACCTGGATCTGCTACCACGCGGTCGCCTCGCCCGTGGGTCACGATGTGGTCTCGTCCGCGATGCACCGAGTCCACTTCGGCAGGGACGGAGTTCCCGTCTTCAACCTCAGCCCGGCCCGCGACCTGCGAGAGGAACTGACCGACGTTCGCCTCGAAGTGGTGGTGCCCTGATGTCGGAGGACAGGCCCTACCTCGGGCTGACGGCATCGGCGAACGGCCTGGGCGGCACCCGGACCTGGTAGGAGGTCCAGGTGCCGTCGTCACACGACGGCGGTGAGGTGGAAGACCAGGGCCTGCACAGGCAGCAGGGTGGGGAGCTGGAGACCCACCTCGGCGAGCAGCCGGCCTGAGAGCACGAGTGGTGCGGTGGCGCTCAGCCAGCTCGGGGCGCCCACTCGGTCCGTGGTGCGCCGACGTCGTTACGCACCTGCACCGTGTAGCGGCCGGTCGGGGTCGAGCCCGGGCAGCCGCAACCGGTCAGCGAGGGACTCCTCGGGCTGGGCGACCGCCGCGACGGTCCACAGGGCTTGTGATCGATCATGAGCGACGACGCCGCGCACCCGCAACGCGGGGTCGACGTCGTCGGGGTGGATCACGGTACCGCTGTGCAGGAGGTCGCGAAGCTCGCGGTAGAGCGCCCCGTACGCGCGGACCGACTTGAGCTCGGCGTCGTCGCAGCCGAGCAGGTCCCATTCGAGCCCGGCATGGCCTTGGAGGCCGACGGCGGCCCGGAAGGAAAGGTCGGTGACGCGGTGCGAGGAGTGCGCGGGGGAGGGGCCGACGTGGGCGCCTGCCCCGCTGGCGGAACACAAGGGCGTTGCCGCCCGGCACTGCGCTGACCGGGTTCGGGTCGATCTGCTATTCAGCCTGGATCCACCGCTGGGGATTTGACGAAAGAACTGTGAAATAGGCGAGGTGCCCTTTGACCTGGGAGGATGGGAGTTCTCGACGCTTCCAGCAGCCCAGTCGGAAGGACACCTCGTAAGTGCAATTCTTCCACGACGCGGCCAAGACCGACGCGATCTTCGACGATGAGCACATGATCGCATACGGCGGACTGGCCCCGGCGATGCGGCTGGCCGAGCGGTGCGGCCTGGACGCACTCGTTGGCGAGCACGTGGCCATCGCCACCGCTGACGGAGTCAACGCGCCGGCGAAGGTCGCCTCGATCGTGGCGGGCATGATGTGCGGCGCCGACAGCATCGACGACCTGGACGTGCTGCGCCACGGCGGCATGGACAAACTCTTCGACGGCATCCGCGCACCCTCGACGCTCGGCTCGTTCCTGCGCGCGTTCACCTGGGGCAACGTCCGCCAACTGGAGAAAAGCGCACGACAGCTGCTGATCCGCCTGGCCAGGCGCACGCCGCTGCTACCAGGCGCGGACGTCCTGGCCTTCCTCGACATCGACTCGATGCAGCGGCGCACCTACGGCTATGCCAAGCAGGGCTCGGGCTTCGGCCACACCAAGATTGCGGGCAAGAGTGTCCTGGTGCGCGGGCTCAACGTGCTGGCCGCCACGTTGTCCACGCCACTGGCCGCCCCAGTGGTGTGCGGAAGCCGGCTGCGCGGCGGCAGTGCCAACTCGGCCCGCGGCGCCGCGTCTTTGCTGCGCGAGTCGATTGCGGTGGCCCGCGCCGGCGGGGCGACGGGCACGCTGCTGATGCGGGGCGACAGCGCGTTCTACGCCGCCGAGGTGGTGGCCGCCTGCCACGATCGCGACACCCGTTTCTCCATCACGGCCAAGCTGGATCCCAAGGTCAAGGCCTCGATCGCGGCGATACCCGAGACCGCATGGACGCCGATCGCCTACCCACGCGCCATCTTTGATGAGCAGGCCGGCGGCTGGGTCTCCGACGCCGAGGTCGCCGAGATTGCCTACACCGCCTTCACCAGCAAGAAGGGCAAGGCCGTCACCGCCCGGCTGATCGTGCGCCGCGTCCGGCGGATGGACGAGCAGGCCGCCGATGGCCAGGACGAGTTGTTCGCCACCTGGCGCTACTACCCGATCTTCACCGACAGCCCGTATACGCTGCTCCAAGCCGAGGCCCAGCACCGTGATCACGAGGTGCAGGAGCAGGTCAACGCCGACCTGATCGACGAACTGCTCGCCCACCTGCCCTCGGGGAAGTTCGCCGCTAACGCCGCCTGGCTCACCCTGGCGGCGATCAGCCACAACCTGCTACGCGCGCTCGGCAGCCTGGCCGACGCTCAGCACAGCCGTGCCCGTGGCGCCAGTCTGCGCCGCCGGCTCATCGGTGTCCCCGCCCGCATCGCCCGGCACGGCCGTGGGCACGTGGTCTTCCATCGGCCCCGGCACTGGCCGTGGCGGCAGGCGTGGACCAACGCCTTCCACGTGACCCACCACCCACCACCCGCCACCGGCCCACGCGGTCTGACCCGCCCAAAAGCCCAGGTCACACCCAGCTCGACGACCCGCGCCGCTCCAGCGGCCCACTTCCGCCCCGACCCGCTACTCATGGACAAGCCGCGACCGAGCATGGCGGATCCCTCACGCCGTGAAACGAGACCTCTACCTGCAGGAGCGGTCCTCGTCGAGGAATTGGACCGACAAATGATCAACGTAAATCAGGCCGTGGCTCCAGGCTCAGCCAAGTTGGAAACGGCTCAAGGTGCCTTCTTCATCCCTTGCGCCCTCGGTGACGGATGCGGCGCCGTCGCCACTCCGTCGCCCGCCTATCGCTGGCAACGCCCGAAGTCGACAACGTACGTCCCGCCGCCTGCGGCCCCCGCGCCGGCCGGATCCGCCGACCCGGCCGCGACCCCGATGCCGAGGTCTGTCAGCGTCGGGCTCAGGACGATCTGGCGGTGGCCGTACGTGCTGACGTTCACCCACCAGTTGACGGCGGCCCGCGCGGTGCCATAGCCGGTGCCCCAGCCTGTGTAGGTAGTCTCGGAGTAGGCCCACGACACCGGGTTCGGGCAGTAACCCGCGCCGGTGATACGGCTGTACGGCGTAGAACCGGTCTGCGGGTTGGTGTGCGAGTCGGCGCCGGGCCGCCACCACTTCAGGCTCGCCGCCGCGGCGGCGTGCGACGTAGCCGCCGAGTCGAGCGAGCTGTTGCGGGTGAGCGCGGCCAGCCCGACCTTGGCGCGTTCGGCGTCGATGAGGCAGTGCACCGCCTGGCCGACCATGGCGAGGTTGCCGCTGGTCGGAGCCACGTCGTAGTACGCTGCGCGGCGGCGCACCCCGGCGCGGCCGCGTACGACGGGGTGGCGCTCACGAACGGGGCGGCCATTAAGGCAGCCAGAGCTGTGGTGCGAATCATAGTGATCTCCTTTGGCGATGGGATGGTCATGCCCTTCTAGCTAAAGGGCGGCCCGGTAGCTGTCAAACCGTATGAGACGTATCAGGCGACTTGTTCTGTATCGGAGCTGGGTTCCTCCTTGGCGGGTTCGTTGATCCAGACTGCGGT
>NZ_JBFAMX010000633.1:0-5871 GCF_040659615.1 Nonomuraea sp. NPDC049784 | reverse complement strand
CGGCGATGAGCGCGAGGACCCGGCGTACCCGCTCGTCGCCCTCGTCGGGCCGGCGCGCCGCTTCGGGCCGCGCGGAGGCGGTGGCGAGCACGAGCACCTCCTCAACCGCGCCCAGCACCAGCTCTCGCGCCGCTCCCGCCGCGACGACGGCTGACACCCGCACGTCGGCAGGGGGCACGGCGGGGAGAGACACGTCAGGGATGGACGCGGCCGCCCCGGGCACGTCGGGAAGGCGTGCGCCGGGCACCCACCGCGCGTCCTGGAGTGCCCGCTCGAACGCCAGGCCGATGCGCTCGTGCAGGCCCGCAGGCACGCCCCCGACCAGATGGCACCCGTCGCCACGCGCATAAGGCCCCAGCCAGGCCCCCCACGAGGGCCGGGGCTGGAAGTGCACCCACCAGAAGCGCCACCGCTCCGCCCCCGGCAGCACCCGGTAGTGCTGGGACACCCCCGACCCGAGCACCACCAGATCCCCCGCCCGGGCCGCGAACGACACCCCGCCCTGCTCCACGAGCCCCACCCCCGCCTCGGTCCACAGCAGCAGCCAGCTCGGCGACCCGGCGGGGCGGCGCGTGGCGTACCCGGGGGCCTTGTCGTAGTGGCCCACGATGGTCAGCTCGGCAGCAGGAACAGACAGATCCTCAGCGGTCACAGGCATACCGTTACACGATCCCGCTCTTTAGCGTGAGACACATGAGGCTCAACGACTTCCACGATCAGGGGTTCTTGCTGGTGCCCGGTCTCCTCGCTCCAGAAGAGGTGGCCGAGCTGCGCGAAGAGTTCATGGCGCTGCACGCCAAGGGGCCGATCCCTGGGCATTTCTCCCCGCAGCCGCAGGAACCCGGCCAGCCGTACGACATCCTCCGTGACTACCCGCGGATCATGCATCCCCACGAGGTGAACGACGTCGCCCTGCGCTACCTGCTCGACACGCGCATCGCCGCCATACTCCGCGACATCCTCGGCGAGGAGCCGATAGCAGCCCAGAGCATGTTCTACTTCAAGCCGCCGGGCGCCAGGGGCCAGGCGCTGCACCAGGACAACTTCTACCTCCGGGTCGAGCCGGGCACCTGCGTGGCCGCGTGGGTGGCGCTCGACCGGGTGGACCGGGCGAACGGCGGCCTCGAAGTCGTGCCGGGGACGCATCTGATGGACCTGTTCTGCCCGGAGGAGGCCGACCAGGACGTCTCGTTCACCAGGGAGTACGTCCCGCCGCCGCCCGGCTTGGAGCGGGTGCCCGTGGACATGAACCCCGGCGACGTTCTTTTCTTCAACGGCAGCCTGGTGCACGGCTCGGAGCCGAACAGCACGGCCGACCGCTTCCGGCGTAGCTTCATCTGCCATTACGTCGGGCGCTCGGCCGAGCGGATCGCCGAGTACTACCCGACGCTGACGATGTCGGGCGAGCGCGTCCAGCTGGAGCAGTCCGTGGGCGGCGGCCCCTGCGGCACCGAGGCCACCGGCCCTCACTAACCGCCTGAGATATCGGACTCGGCGTCACCGTCGGGGATCGCGCAGTCCCAGGGGTCGTCCAGCCATCCGTCCGGCAGGAGCACCTTGGTCCGCTCCCCCGACTTGCCCCGGGGCGTGTCCGTGTTCGGCGGCCACGGCTGATCGTGCTCCAGCTTCGCCAGCCCTTCGCGCAGCCCGTCGAGCGACTCGGCCGTGGCCAGCTCCCGCCGCAGCTCGCTACCGACCGTGAACCCCTTCAGATACCACCCGACATGCTTGCGGAAGTCGGCTATGGCGTACCGCTCGATGTCGAAGCACTCGGTCAGCCCCTCGGCGTGCCTGGCCATCACCTCGGCGACCTCGCTGAGCGCCGGCCGGACCCGCTCGGGGCTGCCGTTGAACGCGTTCTCCAGGTCCTTGAACAGCCACGGCCGCCCCAGGCACCCGCGCCCGACGACCACGCCGTCGCACCCCGTACGCGCCACCATCCGCAGGGCGTCGTCGGCGCACCAGATGTCGCCGTTCCCCAGCACGGGGACGTCCGGCACGGCCTCCTTCAGCCGGGCGATGGCCTCCCAGTCGGCCACACCCCCGTAATGCTGCTTGGCCGTCCGGGCATGCAGCGCGATCGCCGCGACCCCCTCCTCCGCCGCGATCCGCCCGGCGTCGAGATATGTCAGGTGATCGTCATCGATCCCTTTGCGCATCTTCATCGTCACGGGCAGGGACCCCGCGTTGGCGACCGCCTCCCGCAGGATCCGCCGCAGCAGATTCCGCTTGTACGGCAGCGCGGAACCACCGCCGCGCCTGGTCACCTTGGGCACGGGGCAGCCGAAGTTCAGATCGATGTGGTCGGCCAGGTCCTCCTCGGCGATCATCTTGACCGCCCGCCCCACGATGCCGGGATCCACCCCGTACAGCTGGATGCTCCTTGGCCGTTCAGACTCCGCGAACCTGATCATCCGCAGCGTCTTGGGATTGCGCTCGACCAGCGCGCGCGTCGTGATCATCTCGCACACGAACAGCCCCGCGCCCTGCTCCCTGCACAACACGCGGAACGGCGCGTTCGTGATGCCCGCCATCGGCGCGAGCACCACCGGCGGCCAAACCCCAATCGGCCCAATCTTCACTCGAACAGTTGTAGCGCAGGTCAGGCCGTAACGGTATTCGCGGATAGGCTATTAATGCATCTTCGATGGAGGGGACGGATGCTTCTTCGCGTACGCGTGGCGCTGCCCGACAGACCGGGTTCCCTGGCACAGGTGACCAAGGTCCTGGGCGCGGCGGGGGCCGACATCACGCAGGTGACCGTGCTCGACCGGGGCGCGGGCACGGCCGTCGACGACATCACGATCTTCTGTCCGGAGAGCACGCCCAGGCAGGCGCTGGTCAAGAGCCTGGAGACCGTCGACGGCGTCGCGGTCGAGGGTATCTGGACCACCAGGGAGGCCCCTGGCACATACCCTGAGCTGGAGATCCTCAAATACATCACCACGGCGGGCGACCGGGCTCTCACCACGCTCATCGACTCGCTCCCTGTCCTCTTCAGCGCCGACTGGGCCGCCACGGCCTCCGGCGAGCGCGTCATCTACGCGAGCTGGCGCGCCCCCAAAGACCTGGTCGTCCCGTGGGAGACGCCGTCCCGCCCGACCGCCGTCACCCTCGAGGACGATCTCCACCTCATCCACGCCCCGCTGCCGCCCCTGGCCCTCTCGCTCCTCCTGGCCCGCTCGGAGGGTCCCGCCTTCCACCGCATCGAGGTCCACCGCCTCACGCGCATCCTGGAGATCTTCCTCAGCCTGCCCGCCACGGAGCGCAGCGTGGCCCGGCAACTGCGCAAGTAGGGCACACTCCGCAACCTGCCGTGGACCGCTGAACGCGGCCCACGGTGAGCATCTGGTCGGCAAACGCGCTAGAGTTGTCGATGCACGCGGAAGTGGCTCAGTGGTAGAGCATCACCTTGCCAAGGTGAGGGTCGCGGGTTCGAATCCCGTCTTCCGCTCGGAGAGGTTCGACTCGGTGGAGTGGCCGAGAGGCGAGGCAGCGGCCTGCAAAGCCGTCCACACGGGTTCAAATCCCGTCTCCACCTCCAAGGACGATTAGCTCAGCGGGAGAGCGCTTCCCTGACACGGAAGAGGTCACTGGTTCAATCCCAGTATCGTCCACCACACCAAGAAGCCCCAGGAACTCTGGGGCTTCTTGTCGTTCCGGGCCGATCATGGCCGACTGGTCGAAGTCCGGTCGAATGCGTGACGGAGGGTGTAGTCGGCGGTGGCGTAGTCGCCGCCCTGGAGCTGGTCACCGGCGAAGTAGCCGTCCACTCCGGGGATCTGCCGCACGTAGGCCTCGGCGTCATCGCGGGGGTGGTAGCCGAGCCGGTCGTCCAGCTCCCAGAACCGGCGGGCATTGGCCGAGACCGCGTACGCGGCGGTGAAGGTGAGGCCGGGCCGGGTCAGCGCGGCCCAGACGAACCCGGCGCAGTCGTACGGGCTCAACCAGGTGGCCAGGTGCCGTGGCTCGCTCGGCACCTGCTCCAGGCTGCCGATGCGCAGGCACACCACCTGCAGCCCGAACTTGTCGGCATACAGCCGGCCCAGGGCCTCCAAGGCGACCTTGCTGACGCCGTACAGCCCGTCGGGGCGGGGCGGCATCTCAGCCGAGACCTTCTCCGCGGACGGGTAGCAGCCGGTCAGCCGATTGCTGCTCGCCAGCACCACGCGCCTGACGCCGGTGCGCCGTGCGGCCTCCAGCACGTGGTGGGCGCCCAGGACGTTGGCGTCCAGGAGATCGGCGAGCGGCGCCTCATCCGGCACCCCGGCCAGGTGCACGACCGCGTCGGCGCCTTCGATGACCGATACGACGTCCTCGATGCCGGCCAGCTCGGCTTGGCGGACTTCCTCATTCGGTCCTTCGGCGGCCAGCGGCACACGATCGACGGAGATCAGGCGGCGCAGCCGACGCCGCAGCGGCTCGCGCAGCACAGAACCCACGCGTCCGGCCGCACCGGTGAGAACAACGCTTTCCATGGTCATGCGGGGATTGTGTCAGCGGCCACGGACACTTTCCGATGACACGAGGTGACGCCGTTGAGAGGATCGTCTCGCGGAGGTCCAGGGGAACGTGATGGGACCGATAATGGTCCGCGCGTTCGGGGGCTCTGGCTGTTAGCGTTATCGGTGAGGGGGTGAGCCTCGGTGAGATCCAGGGACGGCAGGCCCGCGGTGCTCATGGACGTCGCCGTACTCGCCGGCGTTTCCGCCATGACCGTCTCGCGCGTGCTCAACGCGCCCGACCGGGTGCGGGCCGAGACCAGGGCCCGGGTGCTGGCCGCCGTACGAGAGCTCGACTACCGGCCCAACCAGGCCGCGCGGCAGCTCGTCACCGGGCGGTCCGGGGTGCTGGGCGTCGTCAGCATCGACACCACCCTGTACGGCCCCGCCTCCACGCTCTACTGCATCGAGCAGGCCGCCAGGAACGCCGGGTTCAACGTGAGCATCGCCAGCCTGCCCTCGCTCAACCGCAGGTCGATGGAGGAGGGCGTGGAGCGGCTGCGCGCCCAGGCTGTCGACGGGGTGATCATCGTGGCGCCGCACGAGTCGGCCGCCGACGGGCTGCGGCACCTGCCGCCCGAGATGCCCGTGGTCGCGGTCGACGCCGGTGACGACATCCCCGTGCCCGTGGCCAAGGTCGACCAGCGGACCGGGGCCGTACGGGCGACCAGGCACCTGCTCAGCCTCGGCCATCGGACCGTGTGGCACGTGGCGGGGCCGGCCGACTGGCTCGACGCCAACGGCCGCATCGAGGGATGGCGCGACGTGCTGGAGTCCGCGGACCGGCCGGTGCCCGAGGTGCTGCGCGGCGACTGGAGCTCGCGCTCCGGCTACCGGCTCGGGCTGCAGCTGGCCCAGGACACCGAGGTCACCGCCGTGTTCGTGGCCAACGACCAGATGGCGCTCGGCGTGCTGCGCGCCCTGCGTGAGGCCGGGCGGCGCGTGCCCGAGGACGTGAGCGTGGTGGGGTTCGACGACATCCCCGAGTCCGCCTACTACTGGCCGCCGCTGACGACCGTGCGGCAGGACTTCGGCGAGGTCGGCAGGCACGCCTTTCACATGCTGCTCGACCGGATGGCGGGCACCGAGCCCGACCGGCGGCGGCTGGTCGAGCCCGAGCTCGTGGTGAGGGAGAGCACCGGCCCGGCCCCTGGCTGGCCTCCCGCCGTGAGCCGGCGTTGAGCGTCGCCCGAGGTCCGGGGCCACCGGTCAGCCCAGTCTGATCACGTTCCACGAGACCGGGGGCAGGAGCACGCGGGCCGGGTCCTGCTCCACGTCCGCGTTGGGCCTGGGCGCGACCCGGTCCGGGTCGTCGGCCGTGTTCCGGGCGTACACGTCCGTGTGCGTCAGGGTGGTGGCCTCGAGGATG
>NZ_JBFAMX010000632.1:0-5880 GCF_040659615.1 Nonomuraea sp. NPDC049784 | reverse complement strand
GACACCGTGGTGGAGGTGCACGACCTGCACATCTGGGAGGTCACCTCCGGATACGCCGCCCTGTCGGTGTCTCGAACGACGGCAGGATCATGTCCATCAGCTCGCGCCGCCCCATAGGCACCGGCCCGTGGTTGCGGGCCGCCCGCGAGGCCGAGTAGCCGGCGAAGTGCTTGAGCGTGGCGATGATCCCGGCGCTCTCCAGGCCGCGCACATAGGCGGCGCCGAGCATCGAGACGAGGTAGGGGTCCTCACCCATCGTCTCCTCGACCCGCCCCCACCGGTAGTCGCGCACCACGTCCAGGACCGGCGACAGGCCCTGGTGCACGCCCACGGCGGCCATGTCGCGCCCGATCGCGGCCGCCATCCGCTCCACCAGCTCGGGATCGAAGGTCGCACCCCACGCGATGGCCGCGGGATAGACGGTCGCCCCGTACGTCGTGAACCCGGTCAGGCACTCCTCGTGCACGATGGCCGGGATCCCGAACCTGGACCGCTCAACGACCGCCCGCTGCAATCTGACCACCTCGGCGGCGCCCTCCGCCGGAGTCACGGGACCACTGCCGTGCACCCGGGTCAGGTGCCCGAGCCCATGCCTGATCGCCTCGTCGAAGGGGACCGTGCCCGAGGCCGCGAACACATCCTGCATCGGCGCCACGTTCAGCGTCTCGGCCTCTTCGACCGGCTCGTGCTGCATGTCGTTGCCGATCCACCGGCTGCCGAGCTGGCCGACCTTCTCCTCCAGGGTCATCTCCGCAAGGATGGCGTCGACCCGGTCGGACACAGGAAGGGCCGGATCCTGCCACGGACGGAGCACGCCGTCAACCGCGGGCGTCCGATCTAGAGCCGTCATCTGCTGCTCTCCTTCAAGGCGATGTCCACCGTGAGATTTTCGAAATGTTTCGACGTCGTGACCGACCTGCGAGCGAGACCTCCTCGGCGCCAGATGACCAGTTGAACGCCGCGCCTGAGTACTTTACACACGTCCTGCCCGGATGGGCAGATTCCCAGGTGCGGCGGTCTTGACAGGCACATAGCCGAAACTTAGATTGACGGACCACGCGGTATGTCGCAAATGTTTCGACAAGTTAACTCAAGAGCAGCGAAGTGTGGGGCCGGCGCTACGGCCGCCGCCACACACCCGACGATCCACGAGCCGCGCGGCCAACCCCCCGGCGTTCAGTTACGGAGATCAGCGTGGAGACCAGGACAACCTCTCGCCGCACCTTCCTCAGCCTCTCCATGGGCCTTCCCCTGGGAGCCGCCCTGGCCGCCTGCGGCAGCTCCGGGCCCACCCAGACGGGCGCCGGTGGCGCGCCCGGCACCAGCACCGGCGGCGGTGCCGGCAAGGCCACGTACTGGTACCTCAGTGTCGAGCCGAACGAAGGCGTGCGCCGACGCGGGGTGGAGCGCTTCAACAAGGCCAACCCCAGCAGCACGATCGCGACGACCACCTTCCAGAACGACGCCTTCAAGACGAAGATCAAGACAGCGATCGGCGCGGGCGAGGCCCCCACCATCATCTGGGGCTGGGGCGGCGGCGGCCTGCGCAGCTACGTGCAGGCGGGCCAGGTCGACGACCTCACCTCGTGGTTCGACCAGAACCAGGCCTACAAGGATCGGCTGTTCCCGTCCTCCTTCGGCGCGGCCACGGTCGACGGCAAGATCTACGCGGTACCGGTCGAAACGGTGACGCCGATCGTCTTCTACTACAACAAGAAGCTCTTCGAGAAGGTCGGCGCGCAGCCCCCGCAGGAGTGGGGCGACATCATGGACCTGGTCAAGAAGTTCAACGCCGCGGGCATCGCGCCGTTCTCGCTCGGCGGGCAGTCGCGCTGGACGAACATGATGTGGCTGGAGTTCCTCTTCGACCGCATCGGCGGCCCCGAGGTCTTCCAGGCCATCTACGACGGCGAGAAGGACGCCTGGAACAACCCGGCCGCCATCGACGGACTGACCAAGGTACAGGACCTGATCAAGGCGAACGGCTTCGTCAAGGGCTTCTCGTCGATCACCGCCGACTCCAACGCCGACCAGGCGCTGCTCTACACCGGCAAGGCCGCGATGATGGTGCACGGCGGCTGGACGTACGGGTCGATGAAGACCGACGGCGGCGACTTCGTCTCCGGAGGCAGCCTCGGCTACATGAACTTCCCGCCGGTGCAAGGCGGCAAGGGCGACCCCGGCAACACCCTGGGCAACCCGGCCCAGTACATGTCGATCTCCTCCAAGGCGACCCCTGAGGCGAAGGAGATCGCCAAGAAGTTCCTCCTCACCGAGATGAACTCCGACGCGCAGTCCAAGGACTGGGTCAGCATCACCCAGGTGCCGATCGTCAAGGGCATCGACGCGCAGTTCGGCTCCTCCGCGGAGGCGCCGTGGCAGAAGTTCGTCTACGACACCGCCAGCAACGCCAAGTCCTTCCAGCAGTCCTGGGACCAGGCGCTCAGCCCGACCGCCGCCGAGGTCCTGCTGGACAACATCGCCAAGCTGTTCCAGCTGTCGATCTCGCCGCAGCAGTTCGCCACGAACCTCAACGAGGTCATCGGCAAGTGACTGTTCCTCCGATCTCCGCCAGGGGAAACGCGTCCCAGGCCGCCGTGCCCGGCGGCCAGGGGCGCGGCCTCGCCTGGCTGGCCGTGCCGGCGCTGCTGTTCTTCGTCGCCTTCGCCGTGATCCCGCTCGTCGGTGTCTTCGCGCTCAGCTTCACCTCCTGGGACGGGCTCGGCGAGATCCGCGTCAGCGGCTTCGACAGCTGGCGCGCCGTGCTCACCGATCCCGGGCTGCCGCACGCGTTGTGGGTGACGTTCCTGGTCACAGCGCTGTCGTGGGCGGTGCAGACGCCGGCGAGCATCCTGCTCGGCACTTTCCTGGCCGGCTTCCAGCGTTACCGCGCGGTGCTCGCGGTGCTGTACTTCATCCCGCTGCTGCTCAGCTCGGCCGCCATCGCGATCACTTTCAAGGCGCTGCTCGACCCGAACTTCGGGCTCGGCGCCGGGCTGGGGATCCCGATCCTGGTGCAGGACTGGCTCGGCGAGCCGGTCCTCGCCTTCGGCGTCGTGATCTTCGTGGTGTCGTGGCAGTTCATCCCGTTCCACTCGCTGATCTATCAGGGCGGCGTACGCCAGATCCCGCGCTCGATGTACGAGGCCGCCGAGATCGACGGCGCCGGCCGGGTCCGCATGTTCTTCAACATCACCCTGCCCCAGCTCAAGTACACGATCATCACGTCCTCGACCCTGATGGTCGTGGGTTCGCTGGTCTTCTTCGACCTGATCTTCGTACTCACCGCCGGCGGCCCCGGAGACGCCACCCGGGTGCTCGCGCTGGAGATGTACAAGAGGGGATTCCAGGCCAACCTGATGGGCCCCGCCAGCGCGATCGCCGTGATCCTCGTCCTGGTGGGCCTGGCGCTGGCGTTGCTGCTGCGCCGGCTCGGCGGCCGGAACGCGACCCAGAGCCAGCTGGAAGGGGCCTGACATGGCGACGACCCTCACCAAGGACTCCTCGCGGGCGGCGGCGAAGCACGCCGGTCCCCGCCCCAAAGGAGTGAGTCGCCGCCCCAACTGGCTGGCCGGAACGGTCTCGTGGGTCTGGCTGGCGATCGTGATCGTGCCGATCTACTGGATCGTCATCACCAGCTTCAAGTTGCAGACCAACTACTACGCCGAGAACCCTCTCGTGCCGCCGTCCGAGCCCACGTTCGCCAACTACCAGATGGTCATCGAGGCCGGCTTCATCCGGTACTTCGTCAACAGCGTCATCGTCACGGTCGGCGCGGTCGTGCCCGCCGTCGCGGTGTCGTTCATGGCGGCATACGCGATCGTCCGCAGTGGCAAGGGGCGGTTCCTGCGCTGGACGAACTCGACGTTCCTCATGGGCCTGGCCATCCCGCATCAGGCGACGATCATCCCGATCTACCTGATCATCATCAAGCTGCACCTCTACGATTCGCTGCTGGCGCTGATCCTGCCGTCGATCGCGTTCGCGATCCCGCTGTCGGTGCTGATCCTGGCGAACTTCATCAGGGACGTGCCCAAGGAGCTGTTCGAGTCGATGCGGCTGGACGGCGCCAGCGAGCTCGGCACGCTCTGGAACCTGGCGCTGCCTCTGACCAGGCCGGCCGTGGTTACGGTGACCATCTACAACGCGCTGACGATCTGGAACGGCTTCCTGCTGCCGCTGATCCTCACGCAGAGCCCCGAGCAGCGCACGCTGCCGCTGGCGCTGTGGAGCTTCCAGGGCCAGTACAGCATCAACGTGCCCGCGGTGCTCGCCTCCGTCGTCCTGACCTCGCTGCCCATCCTGATCCTGTACGTGGTGGGCCGCCGCCAGCTGCTGGCCGGCCTGACTGCCGGGTTCGGCAAGTGACGGCCGCCCGGAAAAAGGGCTGAGAATTCGGGCCGCCCGGGGGTCTCACCCCGGGCGGCCCGAATTCATTTACCCCGGCCGCCGCGGACCCTTTTCCCTTACGATTGCCTGACACGGCCTTCTGGCGACGGGAGTCAGGTGCGCCACTACGTTCGATTCACCACAGAAGACGGTTCCCCGGTCTTACTCGAACTCACTGAGAACGACGTGCCGGAGGAGCAGGGCGGGATTCAAGGGGCGGGTCCGGGCCAAAGGGCGAAAGAGCTCGTCACCACGGCCGCGGAGGCGTTGGAAACCGCGCTGGTGGGCGCATTGCAGCGAAACGCACGCGCCTTCATGAAAGCCCTCGAAGGCGTGGAACCCCCGCCGCGGGAGGCCCAGATCACCTTCGGCTTCAAATGGGCCGGCGAGCTGGGATTCACGGTCGCGAAGACGACCAGCGAGGCCACCTATTCCATCACTCTGACCTGGAACACGAGCCTGCGGAAACCCTCAGAGGAGGGAACGGCCGGAGGATGACCGCCCTTTCCTCGCAGGAAACGGCCGACGCGCCGCGCCGCGGGATCGTCAGGATCCTCGACGGCCGGGGCGGGACCGCGGGCACCGGTTTCCTCCTCCACGGCGGCCTGATCATCACCTGCGCGCACGTCGTCGAGGACGGGAACGGTCCAGTGGACGCCTGGGCGGCCACTGCCATACCGTTGGTTTCGGCTTTTTGAGCACACGCCGCGGTGTTCGACACACCCTGATTACAGCGGGAGCCGTACCGGGCCAGGGAGCGGCGTTTTATCTGACCGCCTTCTGGGATATTTCCTCTTCTGCCCGAGCCATTGCCGCGACCGAAACGGCTACCCGTACAAAGGCGGCCACCGCCGCCGAGCGCGCGTCCTGTGGCCAGGCGACGGCCAGTGTGGCCGGCTCGACGTCGCTGACCGGCCGGTAGGCGATCTCGGGCCACGTGTAACGCCGCACCACCCAGGCGGGGAGAAGGCAGACGATGTCGCCCAGCTCGATCAGCCTGAAGACCTGCGCCATGTCCGTGGCCGTCTGATGGGTTCCGGCCGCCGGCCCGCGGTGTGCCGTCCGCGGCGGCTCACCGACGCTGCCGTGCACAGCCGCGGACGGGTCCTGGTCGGCGGGCGTTCCGTCGGGGAGCCTTCTGCCGGCCAGGTCGGCCAACCGCAGGCATGACCGGGCGGCCAGCGGATCGGTCGCCGCCAGGGCTACCAGGCGGGGCTCCGTCAGCAGCGGCTCGACGTCCAGGCCGCGGTCGTCGAAGGGGCTGACCAGCAGCGCGACATCGGCTCGCCCATCGCGCAGCGCCTGCGCCTGCTCTCCCCGCCCACCCAGCACCAGCTCCACCCCGAGCGCCGCTTCCTCGAGCTGGTAGGCGGAGAGGATCCGCGGCAGCAGCCCCCCGTCGTTGTCGGCCTTGAGCGCGAGCCGCAGCCGCGGTGTGGCCTGGCCGGCGTGCCGGGCTCGCCGGCCGGCCGCGGCGACCGCGTCCAGCAC
>NZ_JBFAMX010000631.1:0-5961 GCF_040659615.1 Nonomuraea sp. NPDC049784 | reverse complement strand
CTCGGTGATCTACGAGACCCTGCCGGAGGCGGAGCGCCGCGAGCGCGCCGCCGCCCTGTTCCCCTACATCAGGGGCCTGGCCTCCACGGACGTCCGCGTCGTCGGCCACTACACCGACACACCCGAGGTGCTGGACTTCGTCTCCCGCGCCGAGCACCCGCGCCTGGCGGCCCTGGGCACGTCCTGCCCCGACCACTTCCTGCGGACCAAGGTCGCGCCCCTGGTGCTCGACCTGCCGCCGGACGCGCCCCTGGAGCAGGCCGTCGAACGGCTGCGCGAGCTGCACGCCGCCTACCGCGACGACTACACCGCCTACTACAACCGGCACGCCACCCCCGACTCCCCGGCCATCCGGGGTGCGGACCCGGCGATCGTGCTGGTTCCGGGCGTCGGCATGTTCTCGTTCGGCAAGGACAAGCAGACCGCGCGCGTGGCCGGCGAGTTCTACGTCAACGCCATCAACGTCATGCGCGGCGCCGAGTCCGTCTCCACCTACGCGCCCATCCCCGAGTCGGAGAAGTTCCGCATCGAGTACTGGGAGCTGGAGGAGGCCAAGCTCCGCCGCATGCCCAAGCCCAAGCCCCTCGCGACCCGCGTCGCGCTGGTCACCGGCGGCGGCTCGGGCATCGGCGCGGCCACCGCCCGCCGCCTGGCCGCCGAGGGTGCTTGCGTGGTGGTCGCCGACCGCGACCTGGCCGCCGCGGAGAAGATCGCCGCCGAGATCGGCGCGGCCGCGTACCGGGTGTCCGACGTCGCGGCGGCGGTCGCGGTGGACGTCACCTCCGAGGAGCAGATCGCCGAGGCGGTACGCGCGGCCGTGCTGGCGTTCGGCGGCGTCGACCTGGTCGTCAACAACGCCGGCCTGTCGCTGTCCCGCGCGCTGCTGGAGACCACCCTGGACGACTGGGACCTGCAGCACGACGTCATGGCCAGGGGCTCGTTCCTGGTGTCCCGCGAGGCCGCCCGGGTCCTGATCAACCAGGCCATGGGCGGCGACATCGTCTACATCTCCTCCAAGAACGCCGTCTTCGCCGGCCCGAACAACGTCGCGTACGGCGCCGCCAAGGCCGACCAGGCCCACCAGGTGCGGCTGCTCGCGGCCGAGCTGGGCTCGCACGGCATCCGCGTCAACGGCATCAACCCCGACGGCGTGGTACGCGGCTCCGGCATCTTCGCCTCCGGCTGGGGCGCCAACCGGGCGGCCGTCTACGGGGTGGAGGAGGAGAAGCTCGGCGAGTTCTACGCGCAGCGCACCCTGCTCAAGCGCGAGGTCCTGCCGGAGCACGTGGCCGCCGCCGTCTTCGCCCTCACCGGCAACGACCTCACCCACACCACGGGCCTGCACATCCCGGTGGACGCGGGCGTCGCCGCCGCCTTCCTCCGATGAGTCCGATGACGGATCAGGAGTAGGCCGCCACCATCCCGGCCACCGCCAGCGCGGCGCCGGCCGCCGTGACCAGGAGACCCCCGGCCACGGCGGCCCCGCTGTCCCCGCGCACGTCCTTCCAGTGCATGATCACGTACGGCAGGAACCGTTCCTTTGCAGTGAGCGAGTGCGCGCCCCGGCGCGCCCCGAACGGTCTTGGGAACGCTGGTCCCCGGCTTTCGCACCCGGGCGGCAACACGCATCCCGTGCGTGGTCCGTTCCGGGAGGGCCGGGTCCCTCACGATCCCTCACCCTGGGCTCGGCCGATAGCAGCAGGGAGGCCCCAGGCCATCTCTCTGGTGGCGAGGGGGCCCGTATGCCGACGCCGTGCTCAGTGTGACGGATCGCGTGCGAAATGTTATCGGACTCGATGGCTAAGCCGCAGCAGCACGAGCAAGTTCTTCCAGCGCTGCCCCGCACCCCTTCCCGCAGGGGTCACGAATGAGAGATCGGGCAAGTACTCGGTCATGCGCCGATCATGTCTCAGCCCATTTGTCGTTCACTTGCAACGGACTGGGGTAGTGCACTCTGACTTGCATGTTCATCCTCTGCAGTGCATTATCTTCAACAGCAAGGTCATGAGATGTGATGCATGAACATGCAGGAGGGTTTGATGAGGGCAGCGATCGCGGGAGCCAGCGGCTACGCGGGCGGGGAGCTGCTGCGCATCCTGCTCGGTCACCCCGAGTTCGAGATCGGCGCGCTCACCGCGGCTTCGAGCGCGGGCAGCCGCCTCGGCGTCCACCAGCCCCACCTGCCGCAGCTGGCCGACCGCGTCATCGAGGACACCTCCGCCGACACGCTGGCCGGCCACGACGTCGTCTTCCTGGCATTGCCGCACGGCCACTCGGCCGCCGTCGCCGCCCAGCTGGGTGAGGAGACGGTGGTGGTCGACTGCGGCGCCGACCACCGGCTCACCGACCCGGCCGCCTGGCAGGAGTTCTACGGCGGCGAGCACGCCGGCTCCTGGCCCTACGGCCTGCCCGAGCTGCCCGGCCAGCGGGAGATCCTCAAGTCGGCCACCCGCATCGCGGTCCCCGGCTGCTACCCGACGTCTGTCCTGCTCGCCCTGTCGCCCGCCTTCGGCGCGGGGCTGGCCGAGCCGGACGTGGTCGTGGTGGCCGCCACCGGCACCAGCGGCGCCGGCAAGTCGCTCAAGCCCCACCTCCTCGGCAGCGAGGTCATGGGCTCGGTCAGCGCGTACGGCGTGGGCGGGGTCCACCGGCACACCCCCGAGATGGAGCAGGGTCTGGCGGCCGTCGCCAAGACCCCGGTGCGGGTCTCCTTCACCCCGATGCTGGCCCCCATGAGCCGCGGCATCCTGGCCACCTGCACCGCTCCCGCCGCGCCGGGCGTCACCAAGGAGTCGCTGCGGACGGCGTACGAGGTCGCGCTGAAGGAGGAGCCGTTCGTCAAGCTCCTGCCCGAGGGCGTCTGGCCGGCCACCTCCATGACCTACGGCGCCAACACCGCCGCCCTGCAGGTGACGCTCGACGAGCGCGCGGGCCGCGTGGTCGCCGTCATCGCCATCGACAACCTCACCAAGGGCACGGCCGGAGGCGCCGTGCAGAGCGTGAACATCGCACTCGGCCTGCCCGAAGAACTCGGCCTCCCCCTGACAGGAGTCGCACCGTGAGCGTTACCGCACCACTCGGTTTCAGAGCCGCGGGTGTCGCCGCCGGGATCAAGTCCGGCGGCGCCCGTGACCTGGCACTCGTCGTCAACGACGGACCCAGCAGGGCCGCCGCGGGCGTCTTCACCGCCAACCGCGTGAAGGCCGCCCCCGTCCTGTGGTCGCAGCAGGTCCTGACGGGCGGACGGCTGCGAGCCGTGGTGCTCAACTCCGGCGGCGCCAACGCCTGCACCGGCCCCGAGGGCTTCCAGGACACCCACGCCACCGCCGAGAAGGTGGCCGAGGTGCTCCAGGACTCCGCGGGTGAGGTCGCGGTCTGCTCGACCGGCCTGATCGGAGAGCGGCTGCCGATGGACGCGCTGCTGTCCGGCGTCGAGACCGCCTCGACCCAGCTCTCCCGCGACGGCGGCCTGGCCGCCGCGGACGCCATCCGCACCACGGACACCGTCTCCAAGATCTCGTTCCGGAGGGGCAGCGGCTACATGGTGGGCGGGATGGCCAAGGGCGCGGGCATGCTCGCCCCGGCCCTGGCCACCATGCTCTGCGTGATCACCACGGACGCCGACCTGACCAGCGAGGAGCTCGACGCCGCGCTGCGCAAGGCCACGGCCAAGACGTTCGACCGCCTCGACGCCGACGGCTGCATGTCCACCAACGACACGGTGCTCCTGCTGGCCAGCGGCGCCGCCGGGGTCAAGCCGGACCTCGCCGAGTTCGAGCAGAAGGTCCAGGAGGTCTGCGCCGACCTGGCCAGGCAGCTCCTGGTGGACGCCGAGGGTGCCTCCAAGGCCATCGCCATCGAGGTGGTCGGTGCCGCATCGGAGGACGACGCGGTCAAGGTCGGCCGCACGGTCGCCCGGTCCAACCTGCTCAAGTGCGCCATCCACGGCGAGGACCCCAACTGGGGCCGCGTCCTGGCCGCCGTCGGCACCACCGACGCGGTGTTCGAGCCCGGCCGCCTGAACGTGGCCATCAACGGCATCTGGATCTGCCGGGGCGGCGCGGTCGGCGACGACCGTTCCAAGGTGGACATGCGCCCCCGCGACGTGACGATCACGATCGACCTGTCGGCCGGCCCGCACACCGCGACCGTGCACACCACGGACCTGACGGCCGAGTACGTCCACGAGAACTCGGCGTACTCCTCATGAGGGCCACCACGGCGCAGACCAAGGCCGAGACGCTGATCGAGGCGCTGCCCTGGCTGACCCGCTTCCACGGCGCGACCATCGTCATCAAGTACGGCGGCAACGCCATGACCGACGAGTCGCTCAAGGAGGGCTTCGCCGAGGACGTCGTCTTCCTGCACCACGCGGGCCTGCGCCCGGTCGTCGTGCACGGGGGCGGCCCGCAGATCAGCAGCGCGCTCGACAAGCTGGGCATCGAGTCCACGTTCACCGCCGGGCTGCGGGTCACCACGCCGGAGGCCATGCAGGTCGTCAGGATGGTCCTGACGGGCCAGGTCAACCGCGACATCGTGGGCCTGGTCAACCGGCACGGCCCGTTCGCCGTCGGCATGTCCGGGGAGGACGCCCACCTGTTCACGGCCGTGCGCAAGCACGCGATCGTGGACGGTGTGCCCGTGGACATCGGCCAGGTCGGCGAGATCATCAAGGTCGATCCCGGCGCTGTGCGGGCCCTCATCGACGACGGCCGCATCCCGGTCATCTCCAGCGTGGCGCGCGGAGACGACGGGGAGATCTACAACGTGAACGCCGACACCGCCGCCGCCGCGCTGGCCGTGACGCTCCAGGCGCAGAAGCTGATCGTCCTCACCGACGTCGAGGGCCTGTACGCCAACTGGCCCGACGACACCGACGTGATCGACCAGCTCGGCGCCAAGGAGCTGGAGACGCTCATGCCCACGCTGTCCAGCGGCATGGTCCCCAAGATGGAGGCCTGCCTGACGGCAGTCCAGGGCGGCGTCCCGCAGGCCCACGTGCTCGACGGCCGGGTGCCACACTCACTGCTGCTGGAAATCTTCACCAATGAGGGAATCGGAACGATGGTGATGCCCTGATGAGCTTGTATCAGAGGTTCGAACAAGCCTTCATGCCCAACTACGGCGTCCCGCCGGTCGCGCTGGCACGAGGTGAGGGCACCCGCGTCTGGGACGTGGACGGCAAGGAATACCTCGACTTCATCGGCGGCATCGCGACCAGCTCGCTCGGTCACGCCCACCCCGCCCTGGTCGAGGCAGTCTCCAAGCAGGTCGCCACGATCGCGCACACGAGCAACCTGTTCCTGCACGAGCCGGAGGTGCTGCTCGCCGAGAAGCTCCTCGCCCTGCTGAACGCCCCGGCCAAGGTCTTCTTCGCCAACTCGGGCACCGAGGCCAACGAGGCCGCGTACAAGCTCGCCGTCAAGTACGGCAAGCGTGAGGGCCGCTCCTACTTCGTCGCCGCCGAGAACGGCTTCCACGGCCGGACGATCGGCGCCCTGTCCCTGACCGGCAAGCAGTCGATCCGCGACCAGTTCGGCCCGTTCCCGATCGACGTCCGCTTCGTCCCGTACGGCGACGCCGACGCGCTCAAGGAGGCCGTGACCGGCGACTGCATCGCGGTGTTCCTCGAGCCCACCCAGGGCGAGGCCGGCGTCGTGCCGCCGCCCGAGGGCTACTTCGAGGCGGCCCGCGAGATCTGCGACTCGACCGGCGCCCTGCTGGTGGCCGACGAGATCCAGTCGGCGATCGGCCGCACCGGCCACTGGTTCGCGCACCAGGCCGACGGCGTGACCCCCGACATCCTGACCCTGGCCAAGGGGCTGGGCGGCGGGATGCCGATCGGCGCGTGCATCGGGTTCGGCGACGCGGGCAAGCTCTTCGCCAAGGGCGATCACGGCTCGACGTTCGGCGGCAACCCGGTCTCGTGCGCCGCGGCGCTGGCCGTGCTCGACAACCTCG
>NZ_JBFAMX010000630.1:0-5974 GCF_040659615.1 Nonomuraea sp. NPDC049784 | reverse complement strand
GCCGGGGCGGCTGGCGGCCATGTACGGAGCGGCCGCGTTGCCTGCCGTGCTGGCCCAGGCGGGCGCGTCGCCAGTGGCGCTGGGTGCGGCCGTGCTGGCGGGGGCGCTGGCCGTGGCGGCGACGAGCGTGTCAGGAGCGCGCCGGGACAGCGACAACCCTGCCCTGGCCAGGATCATCGGCGTCGGGCACCGCCCCGCGCTGGCGGCCCGCGCCCTGCTGCCGATGCTGCTGAGCGGCGCGTGGGCGGGCCTGGTGGTGGCCGGTCTGAGCGCGTTCTCCGGGGCCTGGTGGCTGTTCGGGCTGCTGACCGCTCCCGCACTGGCCGCCGGTGCGCTGCGGATGGCCAGGCGAAGCCCGATCGACCACTCCATGCCGGTCATCGACACCCCGGGCGGCGCGATCCCGACCGGCCCGCTGATCTGGGCCGCCACCGGAGTGGATCTGGCCGTGCTCGGGTGCCTGCCCGCCATCGCGGCCCTGCTGTCCCCGCCGGGAGCGCCGGGCGGGTTCCTGGTGGCTCAGGGCGTGTTCGGGGTGCTGACGCTCGTAGGGTACGTGTGGCGGAGATGAGTGGGTCAGACCACGTAGACGTCGCTCGGCACGCCCCCGTACGGAATCGTCCGGTCCTTGCGCATGCCCGCCCGCTCAGCCACCCGGCGGGACGGCTCGTTGATGTCGCGGATCACCGCCACGACCGTCCCGAGGTCCCTCCCGATCCGCAGCGCCGCCTCCACGAGCTCACCCGCGTACCCACGCCCCCAAGCGGACGGCCGGAACCGGTAGTAGAGGTTCAGCACGTGCTTCCCGTCGACCAGAGCGTGACGTAGCCCCCCGAACCCGAGCACCTCCGACTCCCCCGTCGCCCGCACCGCCCAGTAGCCGAGCCCGCGCTCGGCCCAGTCGGCCAGCCACAGATCCAGCATGGCCCGGCTCGACTCCAGGTCAGGAGTGGGACCGGCGGGGTTGTAGACGTTCGTCAGCGGGTCGGAGTGAATCTCATGGACAGCGGCTAGATCGTCGGGGGTGACCCGAGAAAGCACCAATCGCGCCGTCCGCACCACTTCCATATTTTCAGGGTAGGCGGTTACTTCTTCTTGTCGGTGCTGGAGTCGGTGGCGAGCGCGGCGACGAAGGCCTCCTGGGGCACCTCCACGCGCCCGACCATCTTCATCCGCTTCTTGCCTTCCTTCTGCTTCTCCAGCAGCTTGCGCTTACGGGAGATGTCACCGCCGTAGCACTTGGCCAGGACGTCCTTGCGGATGGCGCGGATGTTCTCGCGGGCGATGACCCGGGCCCCGATTGCGGCCTGGATCGGCACCTCGAACTGCTGCCTGGGAATCAGCTCCCGCAGCTTCTTCGCCATGTCGACGCCGTACGTGTAGGCCTTGTCCTTGTGGACGATGGCGCTGAACGCGTCGACCGCCTCACCCTGCAGCAGGATGTCGACCTTGACCAGCTCGGCCTCCTGCTCGCCCGCCGGCTCGTAGTCGAGCGAGGCGTAGCCACGGGTGCGCGACTTGAGCTGGTCGAAGAAGTCGAAGATGATCTCGCCGAGCGGCAGCGTGTAGCGGATCTCGACCCGGTCCTCCGACAGGTAGTCCATGCCGAGCAGCTGCCCGCGCCGCCCCTGGCAGATCTCCATGATCGCCCCGATGAACTCGGACGGCGCCAGGATCGTGGACTTGGTGACCGGCTCGAAGACCTGCGCGATCTTCCCGCCCGTCGGGAACTCCGACGGGTTGGTGACAGTGAGCTCCTTGCCGTCCTCCATGACCACGCGGTAGACCACGTTGGGCGCCGTGGAGATCAGCGACAGGCCGAACTCGCGCTCCAGCCGCTCCCGCACGATCTCCATGTGCAGCAGCCCGAGGAACCCGACCCGGAACCCGAACCCGAGCGCCGCCGACGTCTCCGGCTCGTAGACCAGCGCCGCGTCGTTGAGCTGCAGCTTGTCGAGCGCCTCGCGCAGCTCGGGGTATTCGTCGCCGTCGATCGGATAGAGCCCGGAGAACACCATCGGCTTCGGGTGCTCGTAACCGGCCAGCATCTCGCCTGCGGACTTGGCCGCCGAGGTGACGGTGTCACCCACGCGCGACTGGCGCACGTCCTTCACGCCCGTGATGAGGTAGCCCACCTCGCCGACGCCCAGGCCGAGGTCGGCGGGCTTGGGCTCGGGCGAGATGACGCCGATCTCCAGCGTCTCGTGGGTGGCGTCGGTGGACATCATGAGGATGCGCTCGCGCTTGCCCAGGTGGCCGTCCACGACCCGCACGTACGTGACGACGCCGCGGTACGTGTCGTAGACCGAGTCGAAGATCAGCGCGCGGGCGGCCGCGTCGGCGTTGCCCACCGGGGCCGGCACCGTCTTGACCACGTGGTCGAGCAGCTCGCGCACGCCCTCGCCGGTCTTGCCCGAAACCTTGAGCACGTCGGACGGGTCGCAGCCGATCAGCCCCGCCAGCTCCTCGGCGAACTTCTCCGGTTGCGCCGCGGGCAGGTCGATCTTGTTGAGGACGGGGATGATGTGCAGGTCGGCGTTCATGGCCAGGTAGAGGTTGGCCAGCGTCTGCGCCTCGATGCCCTGGGCCGCGTCGACCAGCAGGATGGCGCCTTCGCACGCCTGCAGTGACCTGGACACCTCGTACGTGAAGTCGACGTGGCCGGGCGTGTCGATCATGTTGAGCACGTGGCCGTCCCACGGCAGCCGCACGGCCTGCGACTTGATCGTGATGCCCCGCTCGCGCTCGATGTCCATCCTGTCGAGGTACTGGGCACGCATGGAGCGCTCGTCGACCACGCCGGTGATCTGCAGCATCCGGTCGGCAAGGGTCGACTTGCCATGGTCGATATGCGCGATGATGCAGAAGTTGCGGATCAACGCGGGGTCGGTCTGGCCAGGCTGAGTGCGCACCGAAGTCCGTTTCGACAGGGTTGAGGTCAAGCAGTCTTTTATGGTGACATGCCCGGGTGATTGCCCGAACCGTCATCCGCCGCGGCCTACGCCTGCTCGCGCTTGCCTTGGCCATCGTGGTGGCGCTGGTCGGCCTCCTCGCCGCCGCGCTCCGGATCCAGTTTACCGGTGCCCCGGCGGCCTGGGCGAAGAGCACGGGCAACGACGCCCTGTGGCTGGGCCACATGTGGGTGGACGGCCGCCGCACGGAGCGTGACGTCGAGCAGTTGGCGGTACGGCTGCGCGCCACAGGCATCAAGGACGTGTACGTACACTCGGGCCCTTTCGACTGGGACGGCACGCTAAATCCCGCTAAATATCCCACTGCCGGAAATTTCGTGAAGTGGATGCACGAGCGCCTCCCCACGGTCCGCGTCTCCGCCTGGCTGGGCCAGTCCGTCAAGAACGGCCTCGACCTGGACGACCCCAAGTCCCGCGAGAACGTCCTGGCCGGAGTCGCCGCCATCATGAAGCAGGGCTACGACGGCATCCACTACAACTTCGAGCCGATCGGCGACGGCGACACCGAGTTCCTGGAACTCCTGGACAGAACCCGGCAGCACACCAAGCTGCTGTCCACCTCCACCCCGCAGATCGAGCCGTACCCGGGGATGCGCCTGACCGCCAGGGCCATCCTGACCCACGACAAGTACTGGTCCGAGGGCTACTTCAAGCAGGTCGCAGACCGCGTGGACCAGGTCGCCATCATGACCTACGACTCGTTCACACCCCTGCAGTCCCTCTACGGCGGCTACGTGGCCCGCCAGGCCGGACTGGCCCTGGACCTGGTCCCCGACGACAAGTCCGTGCTCATCGGCGCCCCCGCCTACCACGACCACGGCATCGACTGGGGCGACGCCGCCGAGAGCGTCGCCATGGCCGCGGAAGGCGCTAGGCTCGCGTTATCGGCGCACGGCCGCCGCGAGCGCTTCGGCCTGGCCCTCTACGTGGACTTCGCAGCCACGGAAGAGGACTGGAAGGAGTACATGACGCGCTGGCGTTGATTTGAGCAGCCGCCGGAGTTTGGTATCCTGTTCAACTGCGTGTGGCGCGCCCTCTCTAGCCCGCGCGCCCATCCATCACTTCAGACTTTCACCGAGGCTTCTTCGTGGCGAACATCAAGTCCCAGATCAAGCGCAACAAGCAGAACGAGAAGGCTCGCCTGCGCAACAAGGCGGTCAAGTCGTCCCTGAAGACGGCCGTCCGCAAGTTCCGCGAGGCCGCCGAGCAGGGCGACGTCGAGCAGGCCGCAGCGCTGCAGCGGGTTGCCGCCCGTCAGCTCGACAAGGCCGTCAGCAAGGGCGTCATCCACAAGAACCAGGCCGCCAACCGCAAGTCCGCGATCGCCAAGCAGGCCGCGGCACTGGCTGCCAAGTAACGCGCCTGGCGTAGTAACGCCGCATCCCTTCTGGGGTGCGGCGTTTTCGTTTTCCACCCCCTTTTGTCACAGTTTCGATATCACACGCCCGTATCGGGTGCGTCACCGTTGCAAAGATCACCTTGCCCCCGATCTTGCATCTGGTCGAGGGTGCACTAAACGGGCGAAGGGGGATGCATGCGGGGGCCGCTGGTCGTCAAGAGGGCGTTCAGTGAGCCGTTGCTCCTCCTGGCCGCGTTCGGCTCCATCCTGCTGGCGACCACCACGCTGGTCGCGCTGACCATGTACGCCTCCTCCATCGCCGACGCGGGTGTCCGCAGGACGATGGAGACGGCCTCGTACCACCAGATCGCCGCCACCATCAGCGCCCCCGTGACGGCGGAGACGTTCCCGAGGTTCGACCGGTCCGTACGCGCCGAGCTCGGCAAGGCCTACACCAAGCCGCCCGCCGTCACCACCAGCTTCCGCTCGGACTCCTACGTGATGCCGGGCCAGGACGGCCAGGAGCGGCCCGAACTGCTCAGGTTCGGCAGCTACGACGGCCTCGACCAGCACGCCAGGCTCGTCTCCGGCGCCTGGCCGCGCGCTGCGGGAGACCGGGTGGAGGCCGCGATCTCGCTCTCGGCGGCCTCGGCGACCGGGTTCAAGGCGGGTCAGGAGTTCACCACGAAGGGCCGCCTGGACCCGCGCCCGGTCAAGGTGCGCATCGTGGGCGTGTTCCAGCTCAATGACCCGTTCGGCGAGCGGTGGGCGGGCGAGCAGCTGCTCAGCCGGGGCGTGGAGCGCGGCGACTTCACCACGTACGGGCCGCTGATGGTGCCGCGTGAGACGTTCGTCGCCCGCTTCGCCACGAACGTCAACGCCACCTGGACCGCGGTGCCCGACCTCCGCACCCTGACGCCCGCCCAGCTCCGCCCGCTGGCCGGCGCGATCGACCAGGTGGGCGCGCGGCTTAAGGCGGACGGCTGCGGCAGTTGCGTGGCCGCCAGCCGGCTGCCCGAGATGCTGACCCAGCTCGATACCGCGTCCCTGGTGGCACGCTCCACGATGCTGATCCCGGTGCTGCAGCTGCTGCTGCTGGCCGCGTACGCGCTGATGCTCACCGCGCGGTTGCTCGCCGACCACCGGCGCATGGAGGTGGCGCTGCTGCGCTCCCGCGGCGCGGGCACGGTGCGGCTGGCGGCGCTGGCGGGCGGCGAGGCGCTCCTGGTGGCGTTGCCGTGCGCGGTCGCCGCGCCGTTCCTGGGGCCGCCGCTGCTCGCGCTGGTCAACCAGTTGCCGTGGATCAAGGCCTCCGGAGTACGGCTGGCGCCCTCCCCCGACCTGGGCACGTTCCTCGTGTCGTTCGGCGTGGCCCTGGCAGCGGCCGTGCTGCTGGTCCTGCCGGCGCTGGCGGGCACGCGGCGCACGTACGTCGAGGAGCAGTCGGCACGCGGCCGGAGCGGCGGGCGCGGGCTGATCGAGCGGGCGGGCGCGGACCTGGCGCTGCTGGTGGTGGCGGGGCTGGCGATCTGGCAGCTCCAGCACTACGGCGCGCCCGTCACCGCGACGGCCGCCGGAGCGCTCGGCATCGACCCGCTGATCATCTCCGGGCCCGCGCTGGCTCTGCTCGCGGGCGGCATGCTGGGGCTGCGGCTGGTGCCGC
>NZ_JBFAMX010000629.1:0-5979 GCF_040659615.1 Nonomuraea sp. NPDC049784 | reverse complement strand
GTGGCCTGGCCGGCGAACCAGCTGGCCACGGTCGGGCCGAGGCGGCCGTCGCGGACGCTGCCGACGATGACGGCCAGCCGTAGCGGGTCATCGGTCACGGTGTTCTCCTTCATGATGTGCTCCTTTGGCGGCGGCCTGTCGCAGGGCCGCAAGCAGTGTGGTCTCGGTCTGGGATCCGGTGAGCGGGGGCAGGTTCTCGATGAGGAAGACCGGCACGCCGGTGATGCCGAGGCGGCGCACTCGGTCGAGCCGGGCGCGCACGGCGGAGGGAGGCACGCTGCCGGTGGCGACGCCGACCTCGGTGGCCAGCTGGGCGAGGGTGGCGGGGTCGCCGATGTGCAGCCCGTCGGTGAAGTGGGCGCGGAAGAGGCGTTCCGCCATGGGCTCGGCCTTGTTCTGTGATGCGGCCTCGGCGATGAGGCGGTGAGCGTCGAAGGTGCCGGTGGCGATGGCCTTGCCGTACGCGAGCCGGAGGCCTTCGCGGGCCGCGCGTTCGGCGAAGTCGAGCGCGCCGGCCACCGCTTGCGGGCCGAAGGTCTGTTCGAGGACGGTGAGGAGTGGCCGTCCGTCGGCGGGGGCGCCTGGGGCGAGTTCGAAGGGCAGGAACTCCACCGTCACCTCCACGCCCTCGGCCCTGACTTGGTTGGCGGCGCGGGCGAAGCGGGTGTAGCCGAGGTAGGAGTGCGAGCAGATCACATCCACCGCGATCTGGGCTTTCACGCTGTGCGGCATGCGTCGCTCCCTCACGCGGCCGCGGTTGCGGGTTCGGCCGACGGGGTCCGGTCGCGCAACGGGACCTCGCGGATGAACCAGGCCAGCGCGAAGGCGAGGACGCCCAGCGCGGCCGCGCCGAGGGCCATGGCGTGGATGCCGCTGGAGACGGCGAGGTGAACCGCCTCCTGGGCGGAGGCCGGGAGCTGGGCGAGCGCGCCGGGAGTCAACCGGCCGGAGGCGATCCGGGTGCCGGTCGCCGCGCCGAGGCGGTCGATCAGGGTGTCCTGCAGCCGGGCGGTGTACAAGGCGCCCAGGGCGGCCACGCCCAGCGAAGCGCCCATGGTGTGCCACAGGGTGACCGAACCGCTGGCCGCCCCCATGTCGCGGGGCTCGGCGCTGTTGACGGTGATGATCGTGGTGGACTGCATCAGCAGGCCCACGCCGAGGCCGCCGATCAGCGTGAGGCCGGAGGCGAGCGCCAGGCTGGTACTGGGCCGCAGCATGAGCAGCACGAGCATGCCGACCGCCACGGTGGCGCCGCCGAGGATCGGATAGATGCGGTAGCGGCCGGTACGGCTGATCAGCCGGCCGGTGCCGATCAGCACGGTGACCATGCCCAGCATCGAGGGCAGGATCAGCATGCCGCTGGCGATCGGCGAGGCGCCATGGACCAGCTGCATGTATTGAGGCAGGAAGGTTGCCGCGACCACCATGCCGACGCCGCCCAGGAAGCGGATGACCTGGGCCAGGGTGAAGTTGCGGTCGGCGAACAGCCGCAGCGGGACGATCGGTTCGGCCGCGCGCCGTTCCACGAATACCAGGGCGGCCAGCGCCACCGACCCGATCAGGATCAGCCCCAGAATCGGAGCCGAAGCCCAGGCGTACTGGGTGCCGCCCCAGCTGGCGACCAGACTCAGCGCCACCAGCGCCACCGTCAGCAGCAGCGCCCCCAGGTAATCGACCCGCGCTCTGATCCGGCGCGGCTCCAGCCGTACGGCGGCGCCGATGAGCAGCAAGGCGACCGCGCCGATGGGGAGATTGACGAAGAATGCCCACCGCCAGCCCAGATGCTCGGCGAACAGGCCACCGAGCAACGGTCCGGCGATGAAGGCGATCGGCATCATCGTCCCGAACAGCCCCATGAGCCTGCCGCTGTGGCGGGGCGGCACCAGCTCGCCGATCAGCGCCAGAGCCCCGGTCATCAGACCTCCCGCGCCCAGCCCCTGCACCATCCGGAAGCCGACGAGCTGGATCATGTCCTGCGCGACTCCCGACAGGCCGGACCCCAGCAGGAAGACCACGATCGAGGCCATGTAGACCGCCTTGCGGCCGTACAGGTCGCCGAGTTTCCCCCAGATCGGTGTCGAGGCTGCCATGCAGATCAAATAGGCCGTCGCCACCCAGGAGAAGTAGTCCAGACCGCCGAGATCTTTCATGATCGTCGGCAGTGCGGGCCCGAGCATCATGCCGTCCAACGGGGCTGTGATCATGCCCAGCATCACGCCGATCACGCCCGTGCGAAGCGATCGATCCATGCGTTCTCCATTTCGCGTACTGCGTACTTGAAATGGACCATAACCATTCAGGTACCATGTACGCAAATGGAGGGAAGGGGTGCGCATGGCCGACGAGGAACCGACCAGCATCTGGATGCAGCCGGAGCGGCACGAGCGCTCCGGACCGGGACGGCGCCCCGGCTACAGCCGCGAGCAGATCACCCGGACGGCCGTCCAGATCGCCGACGCGGAAGGGCTGGAAGCCGCGACCATGCGGCGGATCGCGTGCGAGCTGGGCACCGGCGCCATGTCGCTCTACCGCTACGTGCCCCGGCGCGACGACCTGTCCGATCTCATGATCGACCTGGTGATGGGCGAGATCGAGCTCCCCGCCAGCCCGTCCGGTGACTGGCGATCCGACCTGACGCTGCTGGCCCGGCAGATCCGCGCCGCAGGCCTACGCCACCCCTGGCTGATCGCGCTGCTCACCGGCCGACCCACGCTGGGCCCCCACCTGTTGCGCGTGCACGAGTTCGCGCTCGGCGCGTTCGACGGGATCGGACTCGACATCGACGACATCACCGGCTTCGTCGGCATGCTCAACGACTTCATCCACAGCGCGATCCGCCGCGAGATCGGCTGGCTGGAGGAGGCCCGCCGTACCGGCCTGGACCCCGAGCGCTGGAAGCGGGACTACATGGGGCCGTACGTGCGCGAGGTCGTCGAGTCCGGAGCCTTCCCGCTGTTCAGCCGTTCGGTTCTCGACTCCCGCACCGCACACCTCGCCCCAGACGATCGTTTCCGGCACGGGCTCGACCGCATCCTCGACGCCATCGCCGCGCTCATCCCGTCGCTCCGCTCCCGTTGAGCCGCAAGGCACATCCCGCTCCTGCGCAGCAGCGGGATGTGCACGTGACCGTCGATCATCTCGGCCTTGCGCACCCAGTACGCCGCTGGCAGCATCCCACCGGATGCCACCTGACCGAGGGGGCCGGCGGGTCGTGGAACGGGGTGCGACCCGGGATGGGGGATGGAAACCGGCGGCGGGGGTCAGTCGTTGTAGAGCTTGTCGGCCACCGCGCGGATGGTGCGGGTGATGTGTTCGAGGGAGCGCAGGGTGTCGGTGTCGAGGTGTTCGAGGATGCGGCGGTAGTGCTCGAAGCCGGCGTTGTTGATCTCCTCGACCAGGGCGGCGCCGGCGGGGGAGAGTTCGACGCGGCGGACGCGGCGGTCCTGGGGGTCCTCGTGGCGGGTGGCCAGGCCGTGGGCGACGAGGCGGTCGACGAGGCCGGTGACGGTGCCGAGGCTGACGCCCAGGTGGTGGGCGAGGTCCTGTCCTGAGGCGGAGCCGTTGAGGGCCAGGAGCATGACGACGTGGAGCTGCCGCATGGTGAGGTTGGAGGAGAACAGGGGGGATCGGTGCTGGGCGAACACTCGCCCCAGGCCACGTTGTGTCTCGGTGATCCGGCGGATCAGGTCTTCGCGTTCGTCGCTCACACTCACCTCTCGCTTCCTGAGAAGGTTATCAGGAAAGCTCAATCTGTCTAAATATTCGTACAAGGCGAAGTGTTAGTCTGGGGCGAACTCTTGGAGGGGGACGCCTGTGACCGCATTCGCCCGGTTGAGCTTGGTCAACCGCACACTTGTGATTTTGATCGCGATCGTGCTCAGCGCGTTCGGCGCGTTCACGATTCCGCAGTTGAAACAGCAGTTGCTGCCGTCTTTGAGCTTTCCCGGCGCGTTCGTGGTCGCGTCGTATCCGGGCGCCTCGCCCGAGATCGTCGAGGACCAGATCACCAAGCCGATCGAGGACTCCTTCCAGGGCCTGACCGGGATGGAGCAGATGACCTCGACGTCGAAGGAGGGCCTGGCGCAGATCCAGGTCGCCTTCGCCTTCGGCACCGACATCGAGTCCTCGCTGAACAAGATGCAGCAGGCCATCGGCAGGGTCACGCTCCCGGACGGGGTGGATCCGCAGGTGGTGGCGGGCAACACCGACGACATCCCGGTGGTGGTGCTGGCGGTGGGCGACGGCGGCGACGAGCGGGCGATGGCCGACAAGCTGCGCCGGATCATGGTGCCGGAGCTGCAGAGCGTGGAGGGCGTACGGGAGGCGCAGGTCACGGGCACCCGCGACGAGGTCGTGACGATCGAGCCGGACGCCAAGAAGATGGCGGTGGCCGGGGTCTCGGCCTCGCAGATCCCCGAGGTGCTGAAGGCCAACGGCACGCCGATCCCGGCGGGCACCCTGACCTCCGACGGCAAGTCGCTGACGGTGCAGGTGGGCGCGCGGGTCGACTCGGTGGCCAAGCTGAAGGACCTCTACCTGACCCCGGCCCAGCCGGCGGCGGTCAACCAGCAGGGCACCCAGCAGCCGGGCCAGTCCCAGACGCGGACCCCCATCGGGCAGAGCGGGCAGACGGCGCGGCCGGGCCAGGGACAGCCGAGCCAGGCGGCCCTGGCACAGCAGCAGGTCAAGCCGAAGCCGCTCAAGCCGGTCAAGCTGGGTGACGTCGCGGAGATCAAGCTGGGGCTGGCGGACGCGACGACGATCACCCGTACGGACGGCAGGTCGAGCCTGGGCGTGTCGGTGACGATGGTGCCCGACGGCAACGCGGTGTCGATCTCGCATGACATTCGCGACAAGCTGCCGGACCTGACCAAGGCGCTGGGCGACGGCTCGGACACGGCGGTGTCGGTGGTGTTCGACCAGGCGCCGTACGTGGAGGAGTCGATCCAGAGCCTGACGACCGAGGGCCTGCTGGGGCTGGCGTTCGCGGTGCTGGTCATCCTGGTGTTCCTGCTGTCGGTACGTTCGACGCTGGTGACGGCGGTGTCGATCCCGCTGTCGGTGGTGATCGCGCTGATCGTGCTGTACGTGGGCGACTACTCGTTGAACATGCTGACGCTGGGCGCGCTGACGATCGCGGTGGGCCGCGTGGTGGACGACTCGATCGTGGTGCTGGAGAACATCAAGCGGCATCTCGGCTACGGCGAGGCCAAGCTGCAGGCGATCCTGGCGGCGGTACGCGAGGTGTCGGGCGCGGTGACGGCCTCGACGTTGACGACGGTGGCGGTGTTCGCGCCGATCGCGATCGTGGGCGGCATGGTCGGCGAGCTGTTCGGCCCGTTCGCGGTGACGGTGGCGGTGGCGCTGCTGGCCTCGCTGCTGGTGTCGCTGACGGTGGTGCCGGTCATGGCGTACTGGTTCTTGAAGGCGCCGGATCTGACGCCGGAGCAGGCGCGCAAGCAGCGCGAGGAGGCCGAGGCCAAGGAGCTGCGCTCGCCGTTGCAGCGGGCCTACCTGCCGGTGCTGCGCTTCGCCACCCGGTTCAAGCTGACGACGGTGCTGATCGGGGTGGCGGTGTTCGTCGCCACGATGGGCCTGGCGGGCGGTCTGCAGACGAACTTCCTGGACGCCTCGGGCCAGAACACGATCTCCCTGTCGCAGAAGATGCCGGTCGGCACGGACCTGGCGACCACCGACAAGGCCGCCCAGAAGGTGGAGGGCGTGCTGAAGGACGTCGACGGGGTGGAGACGTACCAGGTGAACGTGGGCGGCGGCAACGCCATGCAGGGCGGCGCGGTCGGCGGCGGCGCGGACCGGGCGTCGTACTCGGTGACGATCAAGGAGGGCTCCGACCCGGAGAAGGTGCAGCAGCAGCTGCGCGACCAGATCAAGGCACTGTCGGCCGTCGGCGATACGACACCGTCCCCGCCTCCGTGGGAGCGTTCTACCAGGCACTGCTCACCGGCATCATGGCGCAGC
>NZ_JBFAMX010000628.1:0-5992 GCF_040659615.1 Nonomuraea sp. NPDC049784 | reverse complement strand
GTCGAGCCGGGCGAGGTCGAGACCGCGCTGCGGGCGCATCCATCCGTGGAGACCGCGGTGGTGATCGGCCGTGACCAGCGCCTGATCGCCTACCTGGTGGGTGAGGACCTTCCCTCCACCGGCGAGTTGCGCGCTTTCCTCGGACGCAGCCTTCCCGACCACCTGATCCCGTCGGCGTTTGTGGAGTTGGCCGGCCTGCCGCTGACCTCCAACGGCAAACTCGATCGGGCCGCCCTGCCCGACCCGGATACCGCTCGCCCGGAGCTGGGTGTGGTGTTTGTGGGGGCGCGGACGCCGGGTGAGGAGATCTTGGCCGGGGTGTGGGCCGAGGTGCTGGGCCTGGAGCAGGTGGGTGTCGGGGACAATTTCTTTGAGTTGGGTGGGCATTCGCTGCTGGCGACGCAGGTGATTTCGCGGGTGCGGGCGGTGTTCGGGGTCGAGGTGCCGCTGGCGGCCCTGTTCGACCACCCGACCGTCGGAGACCTCATCGACGTCATCGAAGCTCTGGCCCCAGACACCGCACCCCCCATCACGGCCACCAGCCGCGATCAGCTGATCCCCTTGTCGTTCGCCCAGCAGCGGCTGTGGTTCCTCGACCAGCTCGAGCCGGGCTCGGCCGAGTACAACGTGCCCATCGCGCTGCGGCTGGCCGGGCCCCTGGATGTGTCTGCGCTCCGTGCCGCACTCGACGCGATCATGGAAAGGCACGAGGTGCTCCGCACCAAGCTGGTGACGGACGACAACGGTGTCGGCCATCAAGTGATTGACCCAGCGTCCGATTTCGCGCTGGAGGTCGTCGACCTCACCGGTGAGCCCGATGGGTTCGCGCAGGCGAAGGAACTGGTGGCCGCCGACGCCGTGACGCCGTTCGACCTTGGGGCGGGGCCGTTGTTCCGGGGTCGGTTGATCCGGCTGGGCGCGGACGAGCATGTGCTGAGCCTGGTCATGCATCACGTGGTGTCGGACGAGTGGTCGGCCGGAGTGCTCCGCAGGGAGCTCACTCTCCTGTATGAGACGTTCTCGCACGGGGAGCCGTCGCCGCTGGCTCCGCTGCCGGTGCAGTACGCCGATTTCGCGGTCTGGCAGCGTGAGTGGCTGCGGGGTGAGGTGCTGGAGGGGCAGCTCGGTTACTGGCGTGAGCGGTTGGAGGGTGCGCCGGTTCTGGAGCTCCCGACGGATCGGCCGCGTCCGGCTGCGCGGACGTCGGCGGGTGGCGTGGTGGACTTCGAGGTCCCTCGGGAGACGGTGGCCAGGCTGGAGGCGGTGACTCGGCAGTCTGGCGCGACGATGTTCATGACGTTGCTGTCGGCCTTCAGCGTGCTGTTGGGCAAGTACGCGGGTCAGGACGACGTCGTGGTGGGCACTCCCATCGCCAACCGCAACCGGGCAGAGGTCGAGGATCTGATCGGGTTCTTCGTCAACACGTTGGTGTTGCGGACCGATCTGTCCGGCGATCCGAGCTTCACGGAGCTGGTCGGCCGGGTGCGGAAGGAGGCGTTGGGCGCCTACGCCCATCAGGACGTGCCGTTCGAGCAGGTCGTCGACGCCCTCGCGCCCGAGCGCGACCGCTCGCGTACCCCGCTGTTCCAGGTGCTGTTCGACTACGGCCACCACGAGAATGAGGACCGGCGGCTGCAGCTCGGTGACCTCGCACTTTCTGAGGTCGAGCTGTCTCGGGACACCACGCTGTTCGACCTCACCGTCGTCCTGGTCGAGAACAGCAGCGGCGGGCTGGCCGGGGCCATCGAGTACAGCACCGAACTGTTCGACGAATCCACCGTGACGCGCCTGGCCGGCCATCTGACCGGTGTGCTGAACGAGATGGGCGTCGACCCCGACCGGCGACTGTCGGAGGTACGGCTCGTGTCGGAGGACGAGCGTCGGCAGGTGGTCGAGGGGTGGAACGCGACCGAGGCGGCGCTGTCGGGTGTTTCCGGGGTGCATGAGCTGATCGGGGAGCGGGTGGTGGCGGCTCCGGATGCGGTCGCGGTGGTCGCTGGTGATGGGTCGCTGTCGTATGGCGAGTTGGATGCGCGGGCGGGTCGGCTGGCCGGGCATCTGCGTGGGCTTGGTGTGGGTCCGGAGTCGGTGGTGGGGGTGTGTCTGCCGCGGGGTTTGGACTTCGTGGTGGCGGTGCTGGCGGTCTGGAAGGCCGGTGGGGCTTATCTGCCTGTTGACCTGGATTATCCGGCGGAGCGGGTGGCGTTCATGCTGGCCGACAGCGGGGTGTCGCTGGTGGTGGCGGATGCGCCGATGCCGGGTGATGTCCTGGTCGTGAGCCCGGAGGACATCCAGACGCGGCCGGCAAGGCTGTCCGGTGATAGGTGTGATGCGGGCCAGTTGGCGTGTGTGATCTACACGTCCGGGTCCACCGGCAGGCCGAAGGGTGTGCTGGTGACGCATGGGTCGCTGGCCGGGACGTATGCGGCGTGGTCGCGGACGCATTTCTCGCAGCCGTTGCGGTGGTTGTCGGTGACCAGTGTCGGGTTCGACGTCTTCACCGGTGATCTGGTCCGGGCACTGTGTTCCGGCGGCGCTCTGGTGTTGGGCGAGGTCGGGGTGCAGGCCTCTGCCTCTGAGCTGGCCGAGGTGATCGCCGGGTTCGGGGTGAACGCGCTGGAGTTGGCGCCGCGTTTCGTCGATGGCCTGGTGGAGCACGTGGCGGTGTCCGGGCAGGTGCTGGAGCCATTGCGGTTGGTGGTGGTGACCACCGATGTGTGGCGCACTTCTGCTGCGGTGCGGGCTCGCGAGGTGTTGGGTGCGCGGGTGCTGACGGCGTTCGGGATCACCGAGACCACGATCGACTCGACCTACAGCGAGCTGGCCGGGATCGAGCCGGGGGAGGATCGTCCTGCTCCGATCGGCCGCCCGTTGCCGAATACCCGGGTGTATGTGCTGGATCGGCATCTGCGCCCGGTCCCGGTCGGCGTTCCTGGGGAGTTGTTCATCGCCGGGGTGGGCGTGGCCCGAGGCTATGGCGGTCGTCCGGAGTTGACGGCGGAGCGGTTCGTGGCTGATCCGTTCGCCGCTGATGGCTCGCGCCTTTACCGGGCCGGGGATCGAGTGCGCTGGCTACCGGAGGGCGAGCTGGAGTTCCTGGGCCGCGCCGACCAACAGGTGAAGATCCGCGGTTACCGGATCGAACCCGGCGAGGTCGAAGCCGCCCTGCACGCGCACCCTGCGGTCAGCGCCGCCGTGGTGATCGCCGACCCACTGGAGCGACTTGTCGCCTATCTCGTGCCGACCGATCAGGCCGAGGGGTTGCCCCCTGCAAGCGAACTGCGATCCGTGCTGCGCCGTACCTTGCCGGAGCATCTGGTCCCATCGATATTCGTGGAGCTTGCGGCCCTGCCGGTGACCCGGCACGGCAAGATCGACCGCACCGCCCTCCCCGCACCCGACGGTATACGGCCCGAGCTGGACGGGGACTTCGTCCCGCCTGGCACCCCGACCGAGGAGAGGGTCGCGGGGATCTGGGCACAGGTGCTCGGCCTGGAACGGGTCGGAGCCACGGACAACTTCTTCGACCTGGGCGGGCACTCCCTGCTGGCCACTCAGGTGATCTCCCGCCTGCGCGTGGCGTTCCAGCTCGGCCTGCCCTTGGTGGAGATCTTCGACCACCCCACGGTCAGCGGACTCAGCGACGTGATCGAGGCCCGCATCTGGGAGGAGATTGAGCAGATGTCGGAAGACGAGGTTCTGCACAGTCTGGAAACGCACTCCCGCCAAGCCGACTCGGACGAGAACGGGGTCTCCCAGTGACGATGTCCCCTGCTGATCTGCTCAGCGATCTGGAAACTCGGGGCGCGCGGATCTACCTCGCGGACGGTCGGCTCAAGGTGGTCGCGCCGAAGGACGCCCTCAGCGATGAGCTGCGCGAGGAGCTGCGCCGCCATCGAGACGAGATCGTCCGGCTTCTCCAGGACCGGGAAGCGGCGTGGGCCGTGGACACAGTGGCGCCGACCATCGTCCCCCGCCGCCGCGACGGCATGATCCCGTTGTCGTTCGCGCAGCAGCGGCTGTGGTTCCTCGACCAGCTTGAGCCGGGCTCGGCGGAGTACAACGTGCCGGTCGGGCTGCGGCTGACGGGTGCGCTCGACGTCGAGGCGCTGAGTGCTGCCCTGGATGCGATCGTGGAGCGGCACGAGGTGCTGCGCACCCGGCTGGTCACCGACGCCGACGGGCTCGCGCACCAGGTGGTGGACCCGTCGACGGGGTTCGGGCTGGAGGTCGTGGACCTCAGTGGTGACCCGGAGGGGTTTTCGCGGGCTGAGGAGTTGGTGGCGGCTGATGCGGTGGCGCCGTTCGATCTGGCGGTGGGGCCGTTGTTCCGGGGGCGGTTGATCCGGCTCGGTCCGGATGATCATGTGTTGAGTCTTTGTCTGCATCATGTGGTGTCGGACGAGTGGTCGGCCGGGGTGCTGCGCCGCGAGCTGACCGTGCTGTATGAAGCCTTCCGCGCTGGCGCGCCGTCGCCGTTGGCTCCGTTGCCGGTGCAGTATGCCGATTTCGCGGTTTGGCAGCGTGAGTGGCTGCAGGGTGAGGTGCTGGAGGGGCAGCTCGGTTACTGGCGAGAGCGGTTGGAAGGCGCGCCCGTTCTGGAGCTCCCGACGGACCGGCCGCGTCCTGCGGTGCGGTCCTCCACGGGCGACTCCGTCTCGTTCAGAGTCCCCGCCGAGACGGTGGCCGGGCTTCGGGCGGCGACCCGGCAGAGCGGCGCCACCATGTTCATGACGTTGCTGTCGGCCTTCAGCGTGCTGTTGGGCAAGTACGCGGGTCAGGACGACGTGGTGGTGGGCACGCCGATCGCCAACCGCAACCGGGCCGAGATCGAGGATCTGATCGGCTACTTCGTCAACACCCTTGTCCTGCGCACTGATCTGTCCGGCGACCCCACCTTCACCGACCTGATCGGCCGGGTGCGGAATGTGGCGTTGGGCGCCTACGCCCATCAGGATCTGCCGTTCGAGCAGCTCGTCGACGCGCTGACCTCCGGGCGGGACCGGTCGCGCACGCCGCTGTTCCAGGTGCTGTTCAACTACGACCAGGAGGAGATGGCCGAGGAGGAGAGCCTCGGGCTGGACTCGGCCGCGGTCGAACTGCCGGGAGCTGTGGTCGCGAAGTTCGACCTCCGGTTGGTCCTCGGCCACGCCGGCGATGGGGACCTGGCTGGTGCCTTCGAGTTCAGTACGGAGTTGTTCGATCGTTCGACGGTGGAGCGGATGGTTGGGCATTTGGTGAGGTTGCTGGGGGTGGTGGCGGCTGATCCTTCGTGCCGGTTGTCGCAGGTGTCGCTGCTGGGATCGGGCGAGTGGGATCGGTTGGTGGCGTGGAATGACACTGCGGTGCCGGTTCCGGTCGGTGGGGTGCATGAGTGGATCGCCGCTCAGTCCGGTGGGGTGGCGGTGGTGGCCTCCGATGGCGCGCTGACCTATCCGGAGTTGGAGGTGCGGGCGAATCGGTTGGCGCATCATCTGCGGTCGGTGGGGGTGGGTCCTGAGGTCGTGGTGGGGTTGTGCCTTCCACGCGGCCTGGACATGGTGGTGGCCCTGCTGGCCGTGTTGAAGGCCGGCGGCGCCTATCTGTCGCTGGATCCGGAGTATCCGGCGGAGCGGTTGGCCTACATGCTGTCCGACAGCCGGGCTTCGGTGGTGGTGGGCGTCTCTGAGACGTTGGATGAGCTGCCGGTGGGGCGGGTACGGCTGGTGGCTTTGGATGATCCGTTGACGTCGATGCTGGTGCAGGCCGCATCGGAGTCTGCTCTGGCGGGGGTGACGCTGCCCGGTCAGGTGGCGTATGTGATGTACACCTCCGGCTCGACGGGTCGGCCGAAGGGTGTGCAGGTCACCCATGGCGGGTTGGCCGCTTACGTGCATGGCGTTCGGGAACGGCTGGGCCTGCGCGGCGAGGGCGCGCGGTATGCGCTGTTGCAGTCGCTGGTGACCGACTTCGGTAACACGATGGTGTTCGGCTGCCTTGCCGGCGGCGGGAC
>NZ_JBFAMX010000627.1:0-6002 GCF_040659615.1 Nonomuraea sp. NPDC049784 | reverse complement strand
GCTGCGGCACATCGCCGCCCCGGCCGCCGTCGACCAGGCACTCGCCTCGCTACAGCCGGACGGGACGGTGCGGCTGGAGGTGGAGTCTGTGGAGGTGGCGTACTCGCAGGTGCTCCGGTTCGGGCCGGAGGCGGAGGTGCTGGATCCGCCGGAGCTGCGGGCGATGGTCGCCGACGCCGCCGCCCGCATGTCCGCCCTCTACCGTTAGGTCACCGGTAGTCGGCCGGGTCGATCTCCTTGCCCGGCTCGCGTACCTCCGTGATGAAGCTCCACACCCGTGGCCGGCTGCCGTCCACGTCCGTGAGGCCGTACGCCTCGGCCAGTTCCTCGCTCGACACCGACCTGCCCGACCAGCGCTGCCGGTCCGGGTCGCCGGCGAGGGCCGCCACGCCCCTGCCGACGTACGCGGGTGTTTCGGAGACCTGCCAGGCGATGTCCACCTCGGCCTCCCGCCAGTTGTCCTCGGTGACGCCGAAGTTGTCGAGCATGGCCTCCGAGCGCAGGAAGCCCGGCGTGATCGCCACCCCGGTGCCGCCGTACGGGCGCAGTTCGTTCGACCAGGCGAACCCGAGCCGGTTCACCGACATCTTGGCCAGGTCGTAGTAGACGTTCTCCCGGTAGCGGGTCTCGTTGAAGGCCCAGGTGCCGTCGGTGACCTCCACGACCAGCCCGCCCTCGTTCCTGATCATCAGCGGGAGCAGGTGGCGGCTGGTGATGATGTGGGTGTCGATCGCCAGCCTGAGCAGCCGGAGCCCCTTGTCCATGTCATGTTTCCAGACCGGCGTGTCCCAGTCCCACAAGTGCTCGCTGCCCCAGATGTCGTTGACCAGCACGTCGAGCCTGCCCTGCTCGCGGTCCACGCGCTCGGCCAGCGCCTGTACCTGGGCGGAGTCGAGGTGGTCGACCTGGACGGCGATGCCTGTCCCGCCCGCCGCCGTCACCAACTCGGCCGTCTCCTCTATGGTCTCCGGCCGGTTCATCTCGGAGCGCTGCTCCCTCGTGCTCCTGCCGGTGCAGTAAACCGTCGCGCCTGCCGCGCCCAGCGCGACCGCGATGCCCCGTCCCGTTCCGCGGGTCGCCCCCGCTACCAAAGCAATCATGCGAGCGATCGTTTCCCGAATACCCGACATCTCGTGTCATCTTTTCCGCCGGATGATGACGTGGGGCGGTGGGTGGCGCAGGGATCTGTGGTGCGCTGGAGGGCGGTGGGACCGTTCGGCGCGGGGAAACGACCATTCGGCGAGGGTGCTGGGGATGGCGGCATTGGCGTGTTTAGAGTTGCGCCAGGTGTAGGCGTGGCGCTCACGAGGTCGGCTCAGGCATTTAGGCCAAAACGTAATACTAACGTCATTTGGTTTAATACCTCCGTAAAGCTAACCTCCCTCCATTGCTAATCGTCAGGAACCGGTCACAACACCGCTCCTGATCCACTCATCGGAGGGTCGATGACTACCGGGGAACCCGGGCAGCCGCGCACAGACCGCAGCCCATGGAACTGGCTGCTGGTCCTGCCCATCGTGCTGCCGCTGCTGACGTTCCTGTTCAACGCCGACGAGCCCCGCCTGCTGGGCTTCCCGCTCTTCTACTGGCTGCAGCTCGCCTTCATCGTGGTCGGCGTCACGTGCACGACCATCGTCTACAGGATGACCAAATGAGCGGGCACACGACCGAGCTGGTCGTCTTCATCCTGCTGTTCGTCCTGGTCAGCGGCATGGGGTTCGTGGCCGCGCGGTGGCGGCGGCCGAACGACCTGGCGAGCCTGAACGAGTGGGGCCTGGGCGGGCGCAGCTTCGGCTCGTGGATCACGTGGTTCCTCGTGGGCGGCGACCTCTACACCGCCTACACGTTCGTGGCGGTCCCGGCGCTGGTGTTCAGCTCCGGCGCGCTCGGCTTCTACGCGCTGCCGTACACGGTCGTGGTGTATCCGCTGGTGTTCCTGGTGCTGGCCCGTATGTGGTCGGTGTCGCACGTGCACGGGTTCGTCACCCCGGCCGACTTCGTGCGGGCCCGCTTCGGCTCGCCGACCCTGGCGCTGGTCATCGCGATCACCGGTCTGGTGGCGACGATGCCGTACATCGCGCTCCAGCTGGTGGGCATCGAGGCTGTGCTCAAGTCGATGGGCATCACCGGGCACCTGCCGATCATCATCGCGTTCGCGATCCTGGCCGCGTACACGTACCAGTCGGGCCTGCGGGCGCCCGCGCTGATCGCGTTCGTCAAGGACGCGCTGATCTACATCGTGATCCTGGCGGCGGTGATCTACATCCCGGCCAAGCTCGGCGGGTGGGACTCGATCTTCGACGCGGCCAAGGCCAAGTTCGACAAAACCCCCGCGCCGGACGGCATCATCCTCAACGCCAACAACCAGCTCCAGTACATAACGCTGGCGTTCGGTTCGGCGCTGGCGCTGTTCCTTTACCCGCACAGCCTCACGGGCGTGCTGGCCTCGAAGAACCGCAACGTCATCAAGCGGAACATGTCGGCGCTGCCCGCCTACAGCTTCGTGCTCGGCCTGATCGCGCTGCTGGGCTTCATGGCCATCGCGGCGGGCACCAAGCCGGTCGTGGGCGCCAACGGCAAGGCCGACACGAACACGATCGTGCCGATGCTGTTCGACCAGCTGTTCCCCGACTGGTTCGCGGGCGTCGCGTACGCGGCCATCGGGATCGGCGCGCTCGTCCCGGCGGCGATCATGTCGATCGCGGCGGCGAACCTGTTCACCCGCAACATCTACCGCGAGTACCTCAACAAGAACGCCACCGACGCCCAGGAGGCCAACGTCTCCAAGATCGTGTCGCTGGTCGTCAAGGTGGGCGCGGTGCTGTGCATCCTGCTGCTCGACCCGCAGTTCTCGATCGACCTGCAGCTCATCGGCGGCGTGATCATCCTGCAGACGCTGCCGTCGGTGGCGCTGGGCCTCTACACGCGCTGGTTCCACAAAGGCGGCCTGATCGCGGGCTGGGCGGCCGGGCTGGGGGCGGGCGTGTGGATGCTGTACCTCATCCCGAACCCGGCCAACGGCAAGCAGCACTTCGGCGGCTCGGCGTTCGCGCTGTCGAACCTGGGCTTCGACACCAAGATGACGATCTACGCCGGGTTCCTGGCGCTGATCGTCAACCTGGTGGTGGCGGCCCTGGGCACGCTGCTGTTCCGGGCGATCAAGGTGGCGGACGGTGAGGACGCGACGACCCGCGACGAGTACTTCGCGGACGAGGGCGACCCGAGGGTGAAGGACCTGGATCTGGCCGACTCCCACTGATCCGACTGACGGCCCGCCCCACCGCGAGGGGGCGGGCCGTCAGTCTGTCAGGTAGGCCGGGTTGGCGACCTCCAGTTTCGCCCGTACGGCCTGCTCCAGGGCCGCGACGAGGGCGTGGTCGTCCTCGACGCGGCCCTCGCGGATGGCGGCGGCCAGCTCCGCGTCGTCGGCCACGCCCAGCCCGGCCAGGCGCGCCGCGTGCTCGCCGGCTTGGGAGGGGCCGAGCGAGATCTCCCGCTCCACCATGCCGAGCACGTTGATCGCCACCCGCGTGTGGAACCGCACCCGCCCGTCCACGGCCGGGAGCACGTCGCTCTCGAGGAAGTCACGGACGGCGGCCACGAGCTGGGACGCCGTGGGCACATCGTGCGGGGCAGGTGTCATCTGGAATCCTCAATTCGGCGTTTATCTTGACCCGATCAATGAACGGTTACCCTGCGGCCATGCGCACTGAGTCTCCCACCGAGTCCTTCCCTGGGCCTCCCCTGGTGCTCGCACCGAAGCTCATCCGGGCCGAGGTGCTCGTCGTGTTCTCCGTTTCACTCGGCGCCAGCGCCCTCGTGGCGCTCGTCCGGCTGATCGGCGCGCTCACGGCGCCCAGGGAGCTGAAGGGCCAGCAGGCGGTGCTCGTCGGGTCGATGGCGCCCGGGCGGCCGTGGCTGGACCTGGCGCTGCAGCTCGTCGACATCGCGATCACGGTGGCGCCGGTCGGGCTGGTGGCGTACCTGATGGTGCGCTCCGGGGAGTCGCTGCGCACGATCGGCGTGGACTTCCAGAACAAGACTCGTGACGCGGTGCGCGGGGCGCTGCTGGCGGCGGCGATCGGCGGCACCGGGCTGGCGTTCTACCTCGCCGTGTGGGCGGCGGGCGTCAACCTGACCGTGGTTCCCGGTCAGCTCCCGCAGGTGTGGTGGCAGGTGCCCGTGCTGCTGCTCGCGGCCGCGCAGAACGGGGTCCTGGAGGAGGTGCTCGTCGCCGGATACCTGCTGCACCGCCTGGGGCAGGCCGGATGGAGTCCGTGGAAGGCCGTAGCGGTGTCGTCGGTGCTGCGGGGGTCGTACCACCTCTATCAGGGGTTCGGGGGGTTCATCGGGAACGTCGTGATGGGGCTGGTGTTCGGGCGGCTGTACCAGCGGTGGGGCCGGGCCATGCCGCTGGTCGTGGCGCACACGCTGATCGACACCGTCGCCTTCGTCGGATACGCCTTCCTGCACGGCCGCGTGAGCTGGCTGCCCTGAAACCGTTGACCGCGTTGGTTGACCCCGTTGGTTGACTGGGCAACTGGTTTCGGGATGAGATCCTCATATGAGCTTCGCCGTGCCCGACGGCGTCCGGCCGGTCCGCGACGCCGTCTACGCGTTCATGACCGAGCGGGTGGAGCCCGCCGAGCCGGTGCTGCACGCGGGCGGGCCCGACGCGGCCGCGGCGCTGGACGAGCTGCGGGCCGAGGCCAAGAAGGAGGGCCTGTGGGCGCTCGGCCACCCGCGCGAGCTGGGCGGCGGCGGGCTGCCGTTCCTCGACTACGTCTACGTCAACGAGGTGCAGGGGCGCAGCGAGTTCGGGCAGCTGGCGCTGGGCACGTTCACGCTGCAGGACTCGCTGATGCTGCACGAGCACGCCTCGCCCGAGCAGCGCGAGCGCTACCTCGAGCCGCTGGTACGGGGTGACATCTGGCCCAGCTTCGCCATGACCGAGCCGACGATCTCCAGCAGCGACCCCACCCAGATCAAGACGGCCGCGGTGCTCGACGGGGACGAATGGGTGATCAACGGGCACAAGTGGTTCACGACCGGGGCGTCGCGGGCGGCGTACACGACCGTGATGTGCAGGACCGAGCAGGACGCGTCGCCGCATCTGGCATTCTCCATGATCCTCGTGCCGACGGACACGCCCGGCTACCGCATCGTCCGCGAGACCCCCGTGCTGGGGCTGGACGGGGCGCACTGCGAGGTCCGGTACGAGGATGTCCGCGTGCCCGCCGCCAACCTGCTCGGCCCACGCGGCCACGGGTTCGTCATCGCGCAGCAGCGGCTCGGGCCCGGCCGGATCTTCCACTGCATGCGCTGGCTGGGGCAGGCGCAGCGGGCGTTCGACCTGATGTGCCGCAGGTTGCAGGAGCGGACCGCGTTCGGCGAGCCGCTGGCGAAGAAGCAGCTCATGCGGCAGCACGTGTTCGACTCCTACACCGAGATCCAGGCCGCCAGGCTCCTCACCCTCAACGCCGCCGAGGCCGTCGACGCGGGCAAGCAGGCCCGGGTGGAGATCGGCGCGATCAAGGTGGTGGGGGCGCGCATGCTGCACAACGTGATCGACCGCGCCATCCAGGTGTACGGAGCCGCGGGGCTCACCCCTGACACACCGCTGGATCGCATGTACCGGCACGCGCGGGCCGGGCGGATCTACGACGGCCCCGACGAGGTGCACATCGACTCGGTGGGCCGGCGCGTCCTGGGCGAGTACGCGGCGGGCGGCAACTGGGAGTTCGGCCTGCGATGAGCGAGCTCCACGCCATCGTCGGCGAGGTGTTCGGTGCCGGCGCGTCGGTCGCCTTCAGCGCCCGGCTGCCCGGCGGGGCGTCGCGCGAGACGTGGGCGCTCGACGTCGTCACCGGCTCCGAGCGGCACGAGCTGATCCTGCGGCTCGACTCCCCCGGCGCCGCCGTGGAGGCCCCCATGGAATCCAGCGGCGGGCCGGCTGCGGAGGCCGCGCTGATGCGGGCCGCGTCCGGCGCCGGAGTGCCGGT
>NZ_JBFAMX010000626.1:0-6019 GCF_040659615.1 Nonomuraea sp. NPDC049784 | reverse complement strand
AGGTGGGCGACGCCTGCCCTGGCGCCCTCCCGGTTGGCGCTGACCACGCTGTCGGCGGTCAGGCCGACGGCCGGGCGGTCGAGGAAGACGATCGGCAGGCCGGCCACGCGCTCGTTGCGCAGGTGGCGGTGGTCGCCGGCGGCCGAGGGGACGACCATGAGAGCGCTGACCCTGCGGGCCAGGAACGTCGCTATCAGCGACTGCTCCAGGTCCGCCGTCTCGCTGGAGTTGCCGACGATGAGGGTGAGCCCCCGGGCGCGGATGGCGCTCTCGATGCCGCCCGCGACCGTGCCGAAGAACGGGTTTCCCATCTCGGGGATGATCAGGCCGATCGCGGCGTCGCGCGCGCCGACCCGCATGTTGCGGGCCATCAGATTGGGCTGGTAGCCCAGCTTCCTGACCGCCTCCATGACGCGCTCGCGGGTTTCGACGGCGACCGGGCCGTCGTCGTTGAGCACCCGCGAGACCGTCTTCGCCGTGACGCCGACCTCACGCGCCACATCTGTCATCGTCGGACGCCGCATTGCGCCCATGTTAGTGGCCGCTCATCAGGACAACCCGATGGCCTCCGCCGCGCCCTGGTCGGCCACCACCGCCTTGCCGTCCGAGACCTGGAGCGCGCCCGTCATGATGGCCACCACCTCGGCCATGCTGTGGTCGCCCGGCTTGATCTGGGCGACCCGGCGGCCGAGGCGCTGGACGTGGATGCGGTCGGCGATCTCGAACACGTGCGGCATGTTGTGGCTGATCAGCACCACCGGCGTGCCCCGGTCGCGGACCCGCTTGATCATGTCGAGCACCTGGCCGGACTCCTTGACCCCGAGCGCGGCCGTGGGCTCGTCCATGACCACGACGTGCGTGGCCCACGCCACCGCCCTGGCCACGGCCACGCCCTGCCGCTGGCCGCCGGACAGCGACTCGACCGGCTGGGTGAGCGAGCGCAGCCCGATCTTGAGCTCGGCCATGTGCCTGGCCGACTCCTCGCGCATGCGCTTCTTGTCGAGCAGGCGGAAGACGCTGCCGAGGATGCCGGGCTTGCGGATCTCGCGGCCGAGGAACATGTTCGTGGCGATGTCGAGCGAGGCCGCGACCGCGAGGTCCTGGTAGACGGTCTCGATGCCGTGCCTGCGGGCGTCGAGCGGGTCGCGGAGGCGCACCGGCTCGCCGTCGAGCAGGATCTCGCCCGAGTCGGGCTGGAGCGCGCCGGTCAGCGCCTTGATGAGGCTGGTCTTTCCCGCGCCGTTGTCGCCGATGACGGCGAGAACCTCGCCGGGCATCAGGTCGAAGTCGGCGCCGTCCAGGGCTGTCACGTGGCCGTACCGCTTGACCAGGCCGCGGGCCTGGAGCACGGGGGTCGTCATCGGTTCCTCCTGCGCGAGAGCTGGTCGACGGCGACGGCGAGGATCACCAGGATGCCGGTGATGAGCGTCTGGTAAATCGACGGTACGCCCATCAGTTGCAGGCCGTTGCGGAACACCCCCACGATGAGCGCCCCGACCAGCGTGCCGATCACCAGGCCGCGCCCGCCGAACAGGCTCGTCCCGCCGAGCACGACCGCGGTGATGCTGTCCAGGTTGTCAGTCTGGCCGGCCTGCGGGTCGCCCACCCCGGTGCGGGAGACGAGCAGCAGGGCGGCGATGCCGTACACGAAGCCGGCCAGGGTGTAGACGCCGACGGTCAGGCGGCGCGTCCTGATGCCGGTCAGGCGGGCCACCTCGGGGCTGTTGCCGAGCGCGTACACGTGCTTGCCCCATGCCGTGGAGCCCAGCAGGTACGCGAACAGCAGGAACAGCAGGATCGTCAGCAGCGAGCCGTAGGTGACGTTCGTCTGCCCGACCTGGAACGTCTGCCCCAGGAACGTCAGCAGCGGCGGCAGGTCAGTGACCGTCTGCTCGTTGGAGTAGATGTGGGTCAGGGCGAAGACCACGTTCAGCATGCCGAGCGTCACGATGAACGGCGGCAACGAGATCCGTGTCACCAGCAACCCGTTGACCAGCCCGAACCCCGAGCAGACCGCGAGCCCGGCGACCAGCGCCAGCACCGGCGGCAGGCCGCTGTCCACGGCCAGCTTGGTCATCACGATGCCGCCGAACGCCATGATCGCGCCGTTCGACAGGTCGATGCCCGCGGTGAGGATGATCAGGGTCTGCCCGATGGCCAGCGTGCCGACCACCATGACCTGCTGGATGATCAGCGAGAAGTTGGGGCCGGTGAAGAACTGGTCCGTCCTGAGCCCGAAGAACAGGCAGGCCAGCACCAGCGCGGCCAGCGGGCCCGCGACGGGCGTGGTGATCAGGCGTCGCGGCAATGTCGCTTCCATCACTGCCATGTCAGCCCCAGCAGTTCGCCAGGCCGAAGGCCGTGTCCTTGGCCTCGACGCCGGAGGCGGACTTGTCGGTGATCAGCGTGACGCCGGTGTCGGTGTAGCCGGAGGCCTTCTTGCCGCTCTTGGCGAACTCGGCCACCGCCTTGACGCCGTCCTCGGCCATCTTGAGCGGGTACTGCTGGCTCGTGGCGGCGATCTGTCCCGACTGCACGGCCTTCGTGCCGGTGCAGCCGCCGTCCACGGAGACGATCAGCACGTCCTTCTCGCGGCCCTTGGCCTTCAACGCCGTGTACGCGCCCAGCGCGGCGGGCTCGTTGATCGTGTAGACGACGTTGATGTCGGGGGCCTTCTGCAGGCAGGTCTCCATGGCGGTCTGGCCCTTGGCCTGGTCGCCCCTGGTGTCCTGGGAGCAGACGATGGACGGGTCGCCCTCCTGGATGCCGTAACCCTTCAGGAAGCCGTCGTGCCTGAGCTGGCCGACCGTGATGCCGGGGGCCAGGTCCAGGGTGGCGATCTTGGCGGGCTTGCCGGCCATGGCGGCCTTGGCGTACTGGCCGATCAGCTCGCCCGCCTTGAGGTTGTCGGTGGCGAACAGCGCGTCCGTGGCGTCCTGCGGGTCCGTCGGGGTGTCGAGGGCGATGACGAGCACGCCCGCGTCACGGGCCTTCTTGATCGCCGGGACGATGGCCTTGGTGTCGCTCGGGGTGATGAGGATGCCCTTCACACCGGCGGCGACCATGTTCTCGATGGCCGTGATCTGGGAGGCGTTGTCGCCGTCGAACTTGCCGGCGGCGGTCATCAGCTCCATGCCGCTGGTCTTGGCGGCCTTCTCCGCGCCCTCCTTCATCTTGACGAAGAACGGGTTGGTCTCGGTCTTGGTGATGAGTCCGACCTTGGGGGTGGACGAGCTCTGACCACTGCCTTCACTGCCGCCGCCGCAACCGGTGATGAGAAGGGCGGTGACCAGGAGTCCGGCCGAAAGCTTTGCATTCATGGGCGGTTCCTATCAGGGGGGATCCGATGTCATCGTTGACATATGTCAACGTTGACATCCGCTGTGCTGCGATGATGGACTCCGATCCGAGAAACGTCAATGCCCCCATGCCGTAACAAATCGGCAACATGCCTGAAAGGCAGGCCCGATGATCGCTGTCCTGGGTGAGTGCGTCGCCGACGGCTTCACCATCCGCTCCCCCGGCGACCACCCCCTCGGCCCCCGCCCCACCACCTCCCCTTCGCCCAGCGACGTCCTTCCCTCCGGCGCGTCCGTGGCCATCGAGCGCGGCCTCGGGCGCGACGATGAGCGCCTCGACGACCAGGGGCGACCCACGCACCGCCCTGGTCCGCGACGGGCACCCGCCGGCGGCGAGGTGAGTGCGCCGCGAGCGGAGAACGGCGCGAGGCCGGGCGGCGACCCTCACGGGGCGAGTGACGGCGGCGCGACAGGGCTGGCGTTGCAGGTGCTGCCGGGTGGCGGGCCCGCGAACACGGCAGTGGCGCTGGCGCGGCTCGGAACCCCCACGCGCTTCCTCGGCCGCATCTCCGGTGACGTGTTCGGCGAACTGTTCCGCCGGCACCTCACCTCATCAGGCGTGGACCTCTCGGCATCCGTCGAGGCCAAGGAGCCAAGCACGCTCGCCGTCGCCGCCCTCGACACCGGCGGCCAGGCCGAGTACACCTTCTACGCCGACGGCACCGCCGACTGGCAGTGGAGCCCGTACGAGCTGGACCTCGAGCGGCTCGGCCCGGTCACCTGCCTGCACACCGGCTCGCTCGCGCTGGTCAGGGAGCCGGGCCGGACGGCGGTGGAGGCGTTCGCGAGGGAGGCCGCCGAGCACGCCACGATCTCCATCGACCCGAACGTCCGCCCCAGCCTCGCCACCCGGGAGGACTACCCGGTCTCCCGCTGGTGCGAGTGGAGCGACATCCTCAAGCTCAGCGACGACGACCTGGACTTCCTGCTGCCGGGCGTGCCGATGGATCGTGCCTGCGACACCTGGCACGCCGCCGGCGCCCGCCTGATCGTCATCACCAGAGGCGGGGCGGGCGCGCTCGTGTCCCTGGACGGGAAAAGAGCCCCGGTACGGGCACCCAAGGTGAACGTCGTGGACACGGTCGGCGCGGGCGACTCCTTCACCGCCGGCCTCCTGCACAGCCTCTCCGCCAAGGGCCTGCTCGGCGGCCGGCTGGACGGCCTTGATCTGGAGACGGCGGTGGAGGCGGCGGAGTTCGCGGCCAGGGTGGCGGCCCTGACCTGCTCGGTGCCGGGCGCCAACCCGCCCTGGGCCGCCGCGCTCTGACCCACGCTGCCGGATCCGTCATTCCGTCGGGACCGTTCGGTAGCCGTTCCAGACGAAACGGGCGGTCGTCACCGCGTCGTCCCCGTCGCCCGTGATGAGCTGGTGGATCGCGATCCCGTCGAGCTCGCGGTACTCGCACCACTCGTGGTCCGAGGTGAGCACGAGGTCCAGCCCCAGGTCCACCAGCAGGTCGAACACCTGGCCGCGGTTCGCCTTGTCCACCCCCACGAACACCTCGTCCAGCAGGATGAACCGCGGACAGTCCGGGTCGGTCTGGTAGTGCGCGGCCACGGCGGCGAACAGCGGCAGGTGCAGCGCGATCGCCTTCTCCCCGCCGGACAGCGCCCCGTGCAGCTTTCTGGTGAGCTCCTGCCACCCGTGCCCGTCGCCCCGGTCGAGCTTGACCACGAAGCGGTGCCAGGCCGTGTAGTCGAGCACCTTCATGAGCTGGTCCTCCCAGCCGGCCGACCAGTTGCCTGCCCTGGCCTCCTCCACCCGGTCCCTGAAGAAGACGTAGAGCGCCTCCTTGTCGGCCTCGCTCAACCCCGCCGGGTCGCGCAGGAGCAGGTCGCGGGCGGCCCGCGTGCCGGAGGGCTGGGTGGGATCGACCTCCCAGACCAGGCGGACGGCGACCTGGGAGGCGGTGCGGACGCGTTCCAGGCGCTGGTTCATGCCCTCCACCAGCGCGGTCGCCTGCCTGATGCGGTCGGCGAGGTGCCGCCGCGTGTCGCCGGCCAGCGTCCGGCCGAATAGGTCCCGCTCCGCCTCCGTGATGTCCGAGCGCCGCTCGTCGCGCTCCTTGCGCAGCGCCTCGCTGAGCGCCGCCGAGCCGGCCCGGACGCCGCTGACGGTGGCGGTCAGCACCTGCACGTCCTCGTCGGGCGCCAGCTCCAGGTCCGCCCGGCCGCCGAGGATCTCCCTGGCATGGTGGAAGGCGTCCTGCAGCCGTGTCTCGGCCTCCTTGACGTTCTTCTGCTCGTACGGCACCGCCGCGAGCTGCTCGACCACGGCCCTGGCCGACTCCAGCACGGCCCGCACCCCGGTGTCCCGCACCGGCCCGGCCGTCACCTGGGCGTCGGCCGGCAGGTGCCCGGCCATCAGGCGGCGGAACCGTTCCGACACCTCCTCCCGCACGCGGCCCGCCTCGGCGTGCTTCTCCTCGGCCGTGCCGAGCTCGCCCCTGAGCCGGCCGAGCCGGGCGTTGAGCCGCGCCAGGTCGTCGTTGACGGAGCGGATGAGACGGCGGCAGGCCTGGTAGGCGAGCTGCGTCTCCTGGAGCCGATCCAGCACGCGCGCCTGCTCGACGCCGATGGTGGACTCGACGGCCGCGAGCTTCTCCGCCACCACCACGGCGGAGGCCGCGGCGGCCTCGGCGCGCTCGACGGCTCTGACG
>NZ_JBFAMX010000625.1:0-6020 GCF_040659615.1 Nonomuraea sp. NPDC049784 | reverse complement strand
TCCAAGGAAGCGCTCGACTCCGCGGTCGCCAAGTGCAACCAACTGCTCGCGCAGTAGGGCAGAAGGTGGTGCCGGGCCGGACGACACCGGCCGGCTGGCCCGTGTCCAAGGCCGAGTTCCTGCGGGTGTTCCCGAGCGTGTACCGGGGGACGCACGTCGGGCACCGGGCCGTGTCGATGCGGAGGGTGCGCAGCGTGCGGCTGGAGGCGGCCGACGTGGTCGCCTACGCCGACGGCGAACGCGTGGGGCCGGCGCCGGTGCACTGCGAGGTGCGCCCCGGGGCGCTGCGGGTCATCGTTTGAGATCTACATTGTAAAGGAGCCCGGCCGGATGACAGCTCGGGCCGCCGGTCAGCCGCGCCACCGTACTCCGGCCGAGGGTCCTTGGAGGGGAGGGGCCGCGCCGCCAATCCCGCCCCAGGGGGTGTGCGCCTCACTTGCCCCGCACCCGGAAGGGCTCCGGGGAGGCCGGTGGGACGGACCGGAATGGCGATTTCGGTAGGCTGGCGGGTATGACAACGCCAGCGGAACGCTATGCGGCCTTCCGTCAGAGACACGGGGACGACGGGGCCGCGCTGCGATCGTTCCGAGGTCTCTACGACTTCGAGCTGGACGACTTTCAGCTGGACGCCTGCCGAGCTCTGGAAGCCGGCGACGGAGTGCTGGTGGCGGCGCCCACGGGGTCGGGCAAGACGGTCGTCGGCGAGTTCGCCGTTCACCTGGCCCTGGAGCAGGGTCGCAAATGCTTCTACACCACCCCCATCAAGGCGCTGTCCAACCAGAAGTACAACGACCTGGTCAAGCGGTACGGCACCGCCAAGGTGGGCCTGCTGACCGGCGACAACAGCGTCAACGGCGACGCCCCCATCGTGGTCATGACCACCGAGGTGCTCCGCAACATGCTGTACGCCGGGTCGGCGACGCTCGCCGGTCTCGGGTTCGCGGTCATGGACGAGGTCCACTACCTGGCCGACCGGTTCCGCGGCGCGGTCTGGGAAGAGGTGATCATCCACCTGCCGGAGTCGGTGCGGCTGGCCGCGCTGTCGGCGACGGTGAGCAATGCCGAGGAGTTCGGCGAGTGGCTGGGCGAGGTGCGCGGCGAGACCACGGTGATCGTGGACGAGCACCGCCCGGTGCCGCTGTGGCAGCACATGATGGTCGGCAACCGCATCTACGACCTGTTCATGAACGACGACCTGACGTTGCGCATCAACCCCACGCTGATGCGGGTGACGCGCGACGCCGAGCGGTTGACGGCGGGGCGCGGCAGGCGCGGCTACGGCAGGCCGCAGCGCTCGCGCCCGCCGGACCGGGTGCAGGTGATCGAGAAGCTCGACGCCGAGGGGCTGCTGCCGGCGATCACGTTCATCTTCTCCCGCGCCGGGTGCGACGCCGCCGTCCAGCAGTGCCTGTACGCCGGGATCCGGCTCACCTCCGACCGCGAGCAACACGAGATCAGACAGCTCGTGGACGAGCGGACCGCGCATCTGCCCGATGAGGACCTGGCCGTCCTGGGCTACCTGGAGTGGCGTGACTGCCTGGAGCGCGGGCTGGCCGCGCATCACGCGGGGATGCTGCCGGCGTTCAAGGAGGTCGTGGAGGAGCTGTTCACGCGCGGCCTGGTCAAGGCCGTGTTCGCCACCGAGACGCTCGCTCTGGGCATCAACATGCCGGCCCGCAGCGTGGTGATCGAGAAGCTCGACAAGTGGAACGGCGAGACCCACGCCGACCTGACGCCCGGCGAGTACACCCAGCTCACCGGGCGGGCCGGGCGGCGGGGGATCGACGTGGAGGGCCACGCGGTGGTGCTGTGGCAGCCCGGCATGGATCCGCTGTCGGTGGCGGGCCTGGCCGGGACGCGCACGTACCCGCTGCGCTCCAGCTTCCAGCCGTCCTACAACATGGCGGTCAACCTCGTCGGCCAGTTCGGCAGGGAGCGCGCCAGGACGCTGCTGGAGGAGTCGTTCGCGCAGTTCCAGGCGGACCGGGCGGTCGTGGGGCTGGCCAAGCAGCTGCGCAAGCAGGAGGAGGCCCTGGAGGGCTACCAGGAGGCGATGACGTGCCACCTGGGCGACTTCCCCGAGTACGCGGCGCTGCGCCGCAGGCTCTCCGACCGGGAGGCCGAACTGTCCAGGCAGCGTGGCGCGGCGCGCCGGGCGGCCGCCGTGCGGTCGCTGGAGGCGCTGGAGCCGGGCGACGTCATCCGGGTGCCCGGCGGGCGCAGGGCGGGGCTGGCGATCGTGCTCGACCCCGGCCGCAACCCGCGCGGCCAAGGGCCGAGCCCGCTCGTGCTGACCATCGGCAAGCAGGTGAAGAAGCTCGACCCGGCCGACTTCCCCGTCCCGGTCGAGCCGCTCGAGAAGCTGCGCATCCCGAAGAACTTCAACGGCCGCTCGCCCAAGGAGCGCGCCAACCTCGTCTCCACGCTGCTCGCCAAGATCGGCGACCGCGACCTGGGCAAGCCGGTCAGGGCGCGCGACCACTCGGTGGAGGACGAGGAGGTCAACGAGCTGCGCCGGCGCATACGCCAGCACGCGTGCCACGGCTGCGACGAGCGCGAGGACCACGCCCGCTGGGCCGAGCGCTATTACAAGCTGTTGCGTGAGACCGAAGGGCTGCGCCGCCGCGTCGAGGGCCGCTCGCACGTCATCTCGCGTACGTTCGACCGCATCTGCTCGGTGCTGGAGCAGCTGGGCTACCTGGAGGGCGAGACCGTCACCGACGAGGGCCGCCGCCTGGGCCGCATCTACACCGAGCTCGACCTGCTGACCGCCGAGTGCCTGCGCAACGGCCTGTGGGAGGAGCTCGACCCGGCCGAGCTGGCGGCGTGCGTGTCGGCGCTGGTGTTCGAGTCGCGGGCGTCCGACGACGCGCGCCGCCCCAAGGTCCCCGCCGGGCGCACCCAGGAGGCGCTGACGGCGATGATCCGGCTGTGGGGCGAGCTGGAGGGCATCGAGTCCGATCACGGGCTGTCCACGATCAGGGAGCCCGATCTGGGGTTCGCCTGGGCGGCCTTCCGCTGGACGAAGGGGCACACCCTCGACGCCGTGCTCAGGGAGGGCGTCAACGGCAACGAGCTGGCGGCCGGCGACTTCGTACGGTGGATCAAGCAGCTCATGGACCTGCTCGGTCAGCTCGGGAACGCGACCCCGCCGGGCAGCAAGATCAAGCAGACGGCGGGCAAGGCGATCGACGCGATGCGGCGCGGCGTGGTGGCCTACTCCTCGCTCACCTGATCACGCGGCTGGAGGCGCCGCTCGTCCGGCGGACCGCCTCCAGCCGCCGCAAGGGCGCGCCGGCCGTGGCCGCCGCCGCCGCTAGGATTCCCTGCGGGCGCCGAAGATCGTCAGCGCCAGGCCCGCGACGCCCACCAGGGCGCTCACGACGGTCAGCGCGGTGCCGTCGATCCACCGGTGCAGCAGGCCGAAGCTCTGGCCGAAGACGTGCTCGGCGATGAGGCTGCCGAAGCCCTGGATCATGAGAAGAACGCCGATGAATGCCATGCGTCCATGATCTCGGCCTGAGCCCTCCGATCCATCGGACCAAAGTATCGGGCGACGTACACCTTGGAACCAGTCGCGAGAAGCATCTTTGGCATTCCCATGACCCTGCTTAGCGGTTGTGTTCGTTTACAAGTGATTTAACGGTGGCACTGAACGGCCGTTGTCTTCTGGTTTTACTGGTCAAGTCTCTTTTAAATTGTCGAATTCTACTGCTTTACCGCAAATCCGGTGATAACGTGCGATTTGTGCAAGTCACCAAACGGGGGAGGAATCATGGCTAGCACTCAGCTCGCACGCATCGACTTCCAGCAGGGTTGGGGCTGTCACCGCCGCAGGCGTTGCTTCCGTCGTAGGTGGTGCGGAGGGTGCTGCCGCCGGTGGTGGTGGGGGTGCTAGGTGAGGGTGTCTGATAACACCCTTGAGAGCCGGCGGCACAGCCGTCGGCTCTCATTGGCTGTCTCCGGCCACGAACTCGCACCGGCGATTTCCATTCGCCGGACTTTCCGCGAGTTCTGGCCGCACACCCGCGGGTTGCGGCGGCTATTCGCGGCCGGTGTCGTGTTCGCCGTGCTGGCCGCGCTCTGCGAGGTCGCCGCCATCCGCCTGTTCGGCCACATCACCGACGAGGTGCTCGCCACCCGGCAGCTGGGCGAGTTCTGGGTTCCGGCGTTCGCCTGGCTCGGACTCGCCACGCTCGCCGGGGTGACGTCCTTCGCGGCGACGTACGTCACCGCGCTGGGCGCCGAACGGTTCCTGCTGGTCCTGCGCGACCGGGTGTACGGGCACCTGCAGACGCTCGCGCCGGACTTCTCGGAGAACCGGCGCCTCGGCGACCTGATGGCACGGCTGACCGACGACATCGAGGCCATCGAGGAGCTGGTCGGGTCCGGGCTGGTCAAGGCGCTCACCACCGCTGCCAGCGTGGTGTTCTTCGCCGGGGCGGCCTTCTTCATCCGCTGGGACCTCGCGCTCGTCACGATGGCGCTGATCCCGCTGTTCCTGGTGATCTCCAAGGTGTTCGCTGCCAGGTTCAGGACCGCCGCGGCACGCGAGCGCTCCAGCAACGGGGCCATGAACAGCGTCCTGGAGGAAGGGCTGGCCAACCAGCCACTTGTGCAGGCCTACAACCGGCAGCAGACCGAGTCGCGGCGCCTGCACAGGGAGGGCCGCACGTGGCTGCGCGCCAACATGGCACAGGCCTGGCTGTCCAGCCTGTACGGCCCCGCCGTCCAGATCATCGAGACCGTCTGCCTGATCGTCATCCTCGGGTTCGGCGCGTGGGAGATCGCCGCCGGCCGGTTGACCCTGGGCGGCCTGCTGGCCTTCGCCGCGTACCTGGCACTGCTGTATCCGGCGGTGCAGGGGCTGGGGGAGCTGGCACTGACGGTGTCGCAGGCGGCCGCGGGGTCCGACAGGGTCATCGAGATCCTGCAGGCCAGGCCCGGCGTCACCGACGAGCCCGACGCCGTGTCCGCGGGCAGGAGCCGGGGCGAGGTCGAGTTCGACCGGGTCGGGTTCGCGTACCCGAAGCGGGGGCGGCAGGTCCTGCGGGACGTGACGTTCACCGCCTCGCCCGGCGAGGTCGTCGTCCTGGCCGGGCCCAGCGGGGCCGGAAAGTCCACGCTGGGCAAGCTGCTGCTGCGGTTCTACGACCCGGATGCGGGCCGCATCCTGCTGGACGGGGCCGACATCCGGGGCCTGACGCGGCAGTCGCTGCGCGAGAACATCACGATCCTGCACCAGGAGACGCTGCTGTTCTCGGGATCGGTACGCGACAACATCGCCTACGGGCGGCCTGATGCCTCGCTGGACGAGGTCATCAGGGCGGCGCAGGCGGCGGGCGTGCACGACTTCGTCAAGGTGCTGCCCCAGGGGTACGACACTCCGGTGGGGCAGCGGGGCCGGCTCCTGTCCGGCGGGCAGCGGCAGCGGATCGCGATCGCCAGGGCCATCCTGCGCGACGCCCCGGTGCTGGTGCTCGACGAGCCCGTGACCGGACTGGACGAGGCCACGGCCGCGCAGGTCATGAAGCCGCTGTGGCGGCTCATGGCGGGGCGCACGACGCTCCTGATCACGCACGACCTGCGGCACGTGCCGGAGGGGGCGCGCGTGGTGGAGTTGTCGCCCGTGCCCCGGCCGCCGGAGCGCATCCGCCTGAAGCGCGTCGCCCGCCCGCGTCCGCTGACCCACTCCCGCGCCACCTGACCTACCGCCGGGCCAAACCTCCCCGGATCCGGCCCACCCCGAGCAGCGCACCCGCCCTTACGGGGCGGGTGCGCTGGTTTCCGGGCCAGGTGATTTCGCCCGGGATGTTGTGAGGGCCGCGCCGGAACCCGGCGCGGCCCTCCTTTTGTTGTTGTCACTCCGGTGCGGACGGACGGCTCAGAACACCTAGACGGTACGACCGCTCAGGTGTCGCTGAGGCGGAGCGCTCGGACCGTGACGGATGATGGATCAGCCACCACCGCCACCGCCGCCTCCGCCGCCGCCGGACTCGAAGCCGCCGCCGCCACCGCCA
>NZ_JBFAMX010000624.1:0-6051 GCF_040659615.1 Nonomuraea sp. NPDC049784 | reverse complement strand
CTTGAGCCCGTCGACGAGGAAGTTCAGGCCCTCCTTGGCGGCGTCGGTGTCCAGATGGGGACACCACGCTGGCCGCCTCGCCGGGCGTGGAGATCAGCACGGAGGTGATCGTGCCGCCGTACTGGGCGCCGTAGTAGATCCCGGCGAGCATGATGAGCGCGGTCAGCGGCTCGAACGACAACGTCAGCGGCAGCAGCACCGCCACGCCGGTCGTCGAGCCCAGACCGGGCAGCAGGCCGATGACGGTCCCGGCGAGCACGCCGACGAAGCACCAGAGCAGGTTCGCGGGCGTGAGCGCCGCGCCGAAGCCCATGAGCAGGTTGTCCAGCATCAGCCGTCACCTCCGACGCCCAGCAGCCCGCCAGGCAGCGGCACGCCCAGGAACAGCACGAACACCGCGTAGATCACGAGCGTGGCGGCGACGGCCACGCCGGCGGCCGGCACCAACCGCTGCTTCTCCACGAACGCCGACACGGCGAACACCAGCAGCCCGAACGCCACCAGGAACCCGGTCAGCGGCACCAGCAGCAGCGCGACCAGCAGCATGGCGAACACGGTCCACAACGTCCTGACACGCTGGGGGTCGTCCTCCTCCGAAGCGGGCACGGCACGGCGTACGGACTGCAGGAGGCAGGCGGCCGAGAGCACGGCCAGCGCCACGCCGCTCACCAGCGGCAGGAACCCGGGCCCCACCTGCCCGCCGTCCTTGGTGATGCCGTAGCCGAACGAGGCGGCGGCCATGGCCACCGACAGGCAGACGAGCACTGCCCAGACGACGGCCTCGCCGCGGAGCAGCTGCCTCATGACGGCTTCTTCAGCACCGGCGCGAGCGCCGTGTCGAGCTGTTCGAGGTATTTGGCGAAGTCGTCACCGTACAGCTCGGCCTGCTGCAGGTAGTTGTCCTTGAGCCACTTCTGGAACTCGGCGGTCTTGGTCACGCCCCTGGCCGCCTGCTCCCAGTACGCCTGCTCGCGCTCGTCCAGCCCCCCGGGCGCCAGGAATCCCCTGAACTGGACATACGACACGTCGATGCCCTGCTCCTTGGCCGTGCCCAGAGAGGCGAACTCGGGGTAGGTGTAGCGCTTGTCCGTGGTGACGCAGAGGCCCCGCAGATCGCCGGATTTGAACTGGCCGATCACCTCGCCCGGGTTCAGCAGGGCGACCTGGATCTGGCCGCCGAGCACGGCAGGCACCAGCTCGCCGCCCGACTCGAACGGCACCCGCTGGAACTTCACGCCGGTCTTCTGCTCGATCATCGTGAAGATCACGTTGTCCACGCCGTACGCGCCCGACATGCCCACGCTGACGCGGCCGCTCTTGGCCGCGGCGACCACGTCGGAGCAGGTCTTGAGCGGCGAGTCCTTCTTGACCACGAGGATGCCGCCGTCCTCGGCCAGCTTGGCGACCGGCGTGAAGTCCTTGCGGGAGAAGGAGACCTGGCCGCTGAGCGGCAGCGACAGGATGGCGTTCTCGGTGGCCAGCAGGTAGTTGCCGTTGCCCTTCTTGCCGAGCAGGGCGGAGTAGCCGACCGCGCCGGAGCCGCCCTCGCGGTTCTCCACGGTGACCTTCAGCCCGGGCTGGGCCTTCTCCAGCGCGGCGGCGATGGCGCGGCCCGCCAGGTCGCTGCCGCCGCCCGCGGAGAACGGCACGATCATGCGTACGTCGCCGCGCGGCTTCCACGCGCCGCCGCCGGCGTCCGCGGTGCCGCCGCAAGCGGTCGCCAGGAGCAGGGCGAGCGCCGCGATGGCCCTCATGACTCCAGCTCCTTGAGCTTGGCGGCGAACTTGTCCAGGTTGATGATGAAGCGTTCGTGAGTGCCCTCGCCGACCTTCCCGTTGGCGTCCTCGGCGACCACGGCGAACGTGACGCGCCGCCGGCCCACCTCGGTCACCGTGGCGGTCGCGGTCACCTTCCCGCCCTTGAGCGTGGGCGCCACGTGCGCGATCTCGACCTTGCTGCCGACGCTGCCCTCGCCGTCGGCCAGGTACGGGGCCAGCGCCTCGATCGCGGCGTCCTCGATCAGGTGGACCAGGTTGGGGGTGGAGAAGATGTCGTGGTCACCGCGGCGGGTGCAGTGCCGCTCGGCCACGACCCAGGTGAGGCCGGCGCTCACGCCCGGGGTCAGCTGGTCGCTCATGAACTCTCCAAGGGGGTGGGGGATTGAGCCGCCGCGCCTTCGGCGAGCAGCCGGTCGATCTCCTGCTCGGTCAGGCCGCACTCGCGCAGCACCTCGACGGTGTCCGCGCCGAGCAGCGGCCCGGCCGGCCCGCGTCTCGTCGGCGTCTCCGAGAAGCGCATGGCCGAGCCGAGCTGGCGTACGGGGCCCATCTCGGGATGTTCGGCATCCCAGAAGAACCGCCGCTGGTTCAGGTGCTCGTCGTTGAACACCTGGGAGTAGTCGGAAATGGGGGCGCACGGCACGCCGTGCTCGTCGAGCGCGGCCACGACCTCGGCCGTGGTGCGCAGGGTGGTGGCCGCCTCGATGGCCGGGATCAGCTCGTGGCGCAGGCCGTGCCGGTCGTGCGCGTCGGCGTACCGCTCCTCCTCGAGCAGGGCCGTCAGGCCGAGCGCGGCGCAGAAGCCCTGCCAGGTCTTGGGGGTGACGGCGCCGACCGTGCACCAGCCGTCCGAGGTGCGGACCGCCTGGTACGGCGCCGTGCTCTGGTGCGCGGAGCCCAGCGGCCTGCCGGCCTCGCCGGTCGCGAAATACTTGCCGGCCTCCCAGATGGCGAACGACACGGCCGACTCCAGCAGCGACACGTCCACGTGCTGGCCCTGGCCGGTCAGCGTACGGGCCTGCAGCGCGGAGACCGCCCCAAGCGCGCCGTAGAGCCCGCACACCAGGTCGGCGATGGGCACACCGACCTTGACCGGGTCGCCGTCCGGCATGCCGGTGACGCTCATCAGACCGCCTCGGGCCTGGGCCATGATGTCGAGGCCCGGCTTGTCCGCGAGCGGCCCGTCCTGGCCCCAGCCGGAGGCCGAGACGTACACGAGCCCGGGGTTGAGCTCGTGGAGGTCGTCGAAGCCGAGGCCGAGCCGGCGCATCGCGCCGGGGCGGAGGTTCTCCACCAGCACGTCGGCGTCCGCGACGAGGCGGCGGAAGGCCGCCGCGCCGAGCTCGGACTTCAGGTCCAGCGCGATCGACCGCTTGTTCCTGTTGAGCCTGGCGAACGGGGAGCTGTGCCCGGCCGTGAACGGGCCGATGGCGCGGACCCCGTCGCCTCCGTCGGGGTTCTCGACCTTGATGACGGTGGCGCCCAGGTCGGCGAGCTGCATGGTCGCGAAGGGCGCCGCCATGAACGCGCCGACCTCGACGACCCGGATGCCGGACAGTGGAGTGGTCATATGTTTCGAAAACCTCACTTCAGGCCGGATTGGTCTATTGTCTACAGAAGACAAGTCAGATAGACAAGGGTTCTGCCCGAACTTCTTCGGCACTATGGCGGCAGACGATGATCGCCTACGACAAGAGGACCACGATGCGCATCGAGGCACCCCCCAGCATGGTTCAGCTCGCCACCGAGGCGCTGATGCGCATGCTGCTCAGCGGCAAGCTGCAGCCGGGCGACCGGGTCGTGGAGAACCAGCTCACCCAGGAGCTGGGCGTCAGCAGGCCGCCGCTGCGCGAGGCCATGCGCGTACTGGAGCAGCAGGGGCTGATCACTCAGCAGCCGCGGCGGGGCGCGTTCGTCACGCAGCTCACGCTGCACGACATCTACGAGATCGTCACGTTGCGGCGCGAGCTGGAGCGCATGGCCGTGGACCTGGGCGTTCCGGTACGCGAGCCCGCCCGGCTCCAGCGCTGCCACGCCGCGCTCGACCGGCACGAGGCCGCCGCGCGATCCGGCGACTGGCTGGGGGTGCTGGAGCAGGCGGTCGAGTTCCACAGCTCGGTGATCGGGCTGTCGGGTCACCGGCGACTGGAGGAGGCGTACCGGTCGATCCAGCTCCAGATGCTGCTCTGCATGGGCATGAACCGGCAGGCCAGGGCGTCCGGCGAGTCGCTCGTCGACGACTGGGACCGGCATCGGCGGCTGCTGGAGGTGATCGAGGCGGGCTCGCCCGAGGCCGTCCACCGGGAGCTGGCCGGGCATGGGGACATGACGTTCCTCGACGACATCGAGGACCGGGTCGGCGGCCACACCCCCGAGTCGCTGGCCTGGCTGAAGCGGGTCAGGGAAGGAGACACATGATCAAGGCTCTCCAGGAGGCGGTGGGCTGGACGGGGCCACTGCGCGAGGACGTGGTCGAGCGCCGCCACCTGGCTTTCTATCTGCACGCCATCGGAGCCACCGGGGAAGACGTCCCGCCCACGTTCACGGCGTGCTTCCTCGACGAGCCGCCGTCGCTGCCCGCCGCCACGTCGTACGGGTCCGGGTGGCTGAACGGCGGCGACCGGTTCGAGTACCACGCGCCGCTGCGGGTTGGAGACGTCATCGTGTCGCGGCCGCGGTTCACCGGGGTCGTCGAGAAGAGCGGGTCGGCGGGGCCGTTCGCGCTGCTGACGTTCGAGACGGAGTTCCGCCGGCCGGACGGCGAGCTGGTGGTCAGGCACATCGGGAGCAGGATCAGGCGATGACCGACATTCCCCCACTGACGGAGACGACCACGTCACGCAGGCTCGTCGAGTACGCCGGAGCCTCGGGCGACTTCTACGAGATGCACTACGACCTCGGCTTCGCCCGCTCGCTCGGCCATCCCGAGCTGGCCGTGCACGGGCTGCTCAAGGCCGCCTACCTGGGCAGGCTCGTCACGGATTGGCTGGGCGGGCGGGGCCGCCTGGCCGTGCTGGAGGTCAGCTACCGCGGCATGGACTTCCGCGACCGCGCCCACACGTGCCGCGGCCGGGTGGTGTCCACCGCGGGAAACCGGGCAGAGCTGGAGCTTTGGGGCGAGGACGACACGGGCCGCCGCACTACGCTCGGGCATGCCGAAGTGATTTATGACGAAGTGATTGATGACGGGGAGCCTTCGCGATGACGAACCTTGCCGACCTGCACGCTCTGATGGCCCGGCTCGGGCACCCGGTGGTCGTGGCCGCCTCCTCCGCGGAGTCGCGGTTCGCGGACGGGGCGCCGTACCGGTTCGAGATCCCCAGCGTCGAGGGGCCGGCCGTGCTGGAGGCCGTTGTCGCCGAGTCCGACCGGCTCGGCGTGCCGATCGCCAGGACGTCGCAGGGCAGCGGCGTGATGATGTTGACGGACGCCGAGATCTCCGACATGGCGGGGATCGGGGCCGAGCGGGGCATCGAGATCAACCTGTTCCTCGGGCCGCGGGCCGCCTGGGACACCGGCGGCCAGGCCAAGCTGACGCAGGCCGTCGGCGCGGCCGCGCGGGGGAACGCGATGGTGGCGGCATGCGTGGCGGACGCGCTGCGGGCCTGCTCGCTGGGCATCCGCAGCCTCCTCGTGGGCGACCTCGGCACGCTGGAGGTGCTGCGCGCGCTGAAGGAGGACGGCACGCTGCCCGCCAACCTGGTTCTGAAGACGTCCGTGCTGATGCCGCTCACCAACGGGCCGACCGCGGCGATCCTGGAGCGCCTTGGCGCCACCACCGTGAACGTGGGCACCGACCTGACCGTGCCGCACCTGGCCGAGATCCGGGCCGCGACCCGGCTGCCGATCGACCTCTACCTGGAGGTGCCCGACGACCAGGGCGGATTCGTGCGGTTCTACGAGGCGGTGGAGATCGTACGGGCCGCCGCGCCCGTCTACCTGAAGATGGGGCTGCGGAACGCGCCCAACATCTACCCCTCCGGCTCGCACCTCGGGGCGGTGCCGCGGGAACTGGGGCGTGAGCGGGTGCGGCGGGCGGCGCTGGTGCAGCGGCTGATCGAGCAGCTCGACCCCGCGCTCGGCAAGCAGGCCGGCGCCGGACCCGCGTCCGACCTCGGCGTCCCGGAGGTCTAGGCGTTCAGGCGGTGAATGGTCAGCGGGCCACCGCCCCAGCGGCCGATGGCCTCTTCGTCGGCGAAGGCCAGGACCCGCATCATGTTCCCGCCGTCGCTGAGCTCCACGTTACGGCGCAGCCTGCGCACCAACGGGCCGG
>NZ_JBFAMX010000623.1:0-6071 GCF_040659615.1 Nonomuraea sp. NPDC049784 | reverse complement strand
GGGCCATGTACGCCCTGGCCAGGGGGAGCACCCCGTCCATCGCCTCCTTCTGGGGCATGAGCTGCACCTTGGGTGAGTTCTGCCCCGGACCGGGCCTGCCGGGGCAGCCGCCGCGACCGTCACGGGGGGGGTACGGCCACGGCCGGGAAAGCTCAGGACAACTCCACTGCCCGCCACAGGCCCTCCGCTAACGCGCCACACCAAAAAAGCACCAAGCGGTTTTTGCCGAGCGGACCGCCGAGCACGTGTCGCAGCGGGTCGCGTCACATCGGCCTTCGAGGCCATGTGAGTACTTTCACATTGCGTGTCCATTATGTCCGGCCCCATACGCTTGCCGCGTGGGACAGTGGCGAGGCCCTGACGGGCTCCTGGTAGAGGCGATCATTCTGGACGATCGCCCACTCCTGCGTGTCTCCCACCAGGTCAACGGCAGGACGTACCTCCGCGGCTACTGCGCCACCGTCTCCGAGCTGGCCGCCCACGGCGTGGATCTGGCCCAGCTCGTCGAAGACACCGCCTTTGACCATCTGTAGACCCCGGCTGGTCACTGTCGATCAGCCGGACGGGTAAGGCATGCACCATGGTTCGGCTGCCGGCCTACACGCCGATGCTGGCCCAGCTCGGCTCCCTGAACTCCGTCCAGGGCGCTGACTGGGCCGTGGAGATGAAATGGGACGGCGTGCGCGCCCTCGCCTTCATCGAGAACGGCGCCGTCCGCCTGATGTCACGCAACAGCAAGGACATCACCCCCGCCTACCCCGAACTCCAGCTCATGGCCGGCGCCGCCGGAAGGCGCGACGCCGTGATCGACGGGGAGATCGTGGCGTTCGACGAGACCGGGCGGCCCAGCTTCGAGGCGCTGCAGCCCCGGATGCACCAGCGCAACCCCGCAGCGATCGCGGAACTGTCCAGATCGGTGCCGGTGACGTACATGGCGTTCGACATCCTGCACCTCGACGACGACAGCGTCATCTCCCGCCCCTACACCCAGCGCAGAGAACTGCTCGAGACCACGTTCACGCCCGGTTACCGCTGGGAGGTGCCGGTGTGGTTCGCCGACCACGCCGGGCTCGCGTTCGACTCCTCCAGGCAACTGGGGCTCGAAGGGGTCGTGTGCAAGCGGATGGGCTCGCCCTACCGGCCGGGCCGGCGCAGCGCCGACTGGACGAAGGTCAAGAACGTGCGCGCCGTCGAGGTCGTGGTCGGCGGGTGGAAGCCGGGGGGTGGGCGGCGGTCCGGGATGATCGGGTCGCTGCTGCTCGGCGCGTACGACCCCCAGGGCCGGCTGCGGTACGTGGGCCACGTCGGCACCGGATTCACCGAGTCCATGCTGCGCGACCTGGGCGAGCGCCTCGCGCCGCTGGAGCGGCCGGACCCGCCGTTCGACGAGACGGTGCCGCGCGAGCACACCAGGGACGCCCACTGGGTGGAGCCCCGCCTGGTCGGTGAGGTGCAGTACGCCGAGGTCACGGGCGACGGCCGGCTGCGCCACCCGTCCTGGCGCGGGCTGCGGCCCGACCGCGAGCCGCACGAGGCCACCACGGCGGAGATCATGCCGGGCCGCGACACCGACGCGGCAGCCGGCTGATCCGGCGACACGCATTCACTCAATTACATTCCGCCTTCATAGCGTGACTTAGAGTCATCGAGAGGTTCATGATCCGCTCGAAGGGGGCACTGTGTCGAAGACTCTGGTCACCACGCTGATCACGCTGGCCGGCGGCGCGCTCGCGGTGCCCGCGGCCGCGGCCGAGCCACCGCCGCCCGCGGCGCCCGCCAAAGACGGCTCCTGGGGCGCCGTGTCGTCCCCGCTGATGCGCCCCGGCCGCGCCGTGCGTTACTGGAACGCCGGCAAGCAGGCCAGAGCCAGCGGCGCGGACCTGCCGGCGACCGTGCGGAAGTCCGCCCAGGGCGCGGCGCGGCACAGCGTGCCCACCAGCAAGCGGCTCACCCCGCACGGGGACGCCAACGGCTACGCCCGCGTGCACCGCCCCTACAGCGGCTCGACGGTCAGCAGGATCACCGGCCGGCTGTTCTACGTCAACGCGAGCGGGCGCGACGACGCCTGCAGCGCCTCCGTCGTGCGCTCCGCGGCCAAGCTGCTCCTCGTCACCGCCGCCCACTGCGTTTACGGGGTGCCGATGGGCTCCTCGACCGGCCAGTGGCACAGCCACTTCGCGTTCGTGCCCGCGTACGACGGACGAGCGAGCACCATGCGGCAGCGCGAGCCGTACGGGCGGTGGGGCGCCCGCCGGGCGTGGAAGCCCGACGGCTACACCGGCCTGAGCGGCGGCGACTGGAACTCGATCTACGACATCGCCCTCATCGAGGTCGGCAAGAAGAACGACCGCACGCTCCAGGACGCGGTCGGCGGCTTCACCCCGATGCTCAACCAGGGCATCCGGCACACCATCGCCACCACGGGCTACCCCGGCGTGGCCGGCAGAAGGCCGTACGACGGCAAGGACCAGCTCTGGTGCCTGGGCAAGACCGAGCCGGCCGGCGGGATCACCGAGGGCGCCGTCATCTTCCCCTCCGGCACCGTCGCCGCGTCGGACGACGGGCGGATGGAGACGTACAACTGTCACCTGTTCAGGGGCCACAGCGGCGGGCCATGGCTGCTCAAAGGCACCCGCGACCTGGTCGGCGTGCTGTCGGCGGGCAGCGAGGACGGCGAGGAGGGCGGATTCTCCGTCGCCAACGCCCTCAACGCCGAGGGCTACGGCGCCATCGTGAAGAACGCCGACCCGGGCGGGGTGTACGACGCGCTGTCCATCAGCGCCTCGGGGCCGAAGCGTCCGGTCAAGCCCGGCGGCGTCGCCACCGTCAAGGCCACCGTGACCTTGCGCGGGCTGATGTCCGCCGCGCAGGTGCCGGTCACGTTCACGCTGCCGCAAGGCACGACCCTGTCCTCGGTGGACGGCGCCTCCTGCAGGCACACGGACAGGCAGGCCACCTGCACGATCGCCGCCATCCACCCCGGCCGGCCGGTCCAGTTGTCGGCTCACGTCCAGGTCGCTCGCGACGCGGCGGCCTCACCACGCATCACCACCCACGTCGAGTCCACCCCCCTCGACCCGTCCCAGGCCGACAACACCAGCACGATCGCCGTTCCGTTGGCCACTTGATCGCTTGGTCACGACCGGCGGGCCCGGCGCCGGACGATCCCGGGCGCGGTGCTCGGTCACGCCCAGTCATTACGGCGGAGCACGGGAGGACGCCACCCGCCGCCGTCACGACCGACCCTCACTTCAACGCCACTCGGCCGCACGGGCCCGGACCGTGACGTCGCATTCTTGCCTGTCCGGGTGGTGAATCGGGCCCCGGTCAGGCGGACGGCTCCAGAACGGGCTCCTTCAGCGTCCGCGCCAGCAGCCAGGCCAGGGCCGGGAAGACGATCAGGCAGGCCAGCGCCGTCCTCAAGGTCGTGGCCTCCGCGAGCGCGCCCACCAGCGGGCTGGTCAGGCCGCCCACGCTCACCGCCAGCCCCAGGGTCACGCCGCCCGCCGTGCCGACCCGGGTGGGCAGGAAGTCCTGGCCCAGCGTGACATGCAAAGAGAACGGGGCATACAGCGCGATCGACGAGGCCGCGACGAAGGCGTACGCGATGGGACCGGGCGCGAGCACCACGCCCGCGACCGCCGGGACGGCCAGCGCGTAGGCCAGGCGCATCGTGCGCACCCTGCCCCAGCGGGCTGCCAGCCTGCCGCCCAGCACGGTCCCCACCGCCCCGCCCGCGAACAGCACGAACAGCGCCACCGCGCCCGCCGCGCCGCCTCCCATGAACAGGGCCACGAACGCGCTCAGCCCGACGTACACGATCGAGCGGAAGACGATCACCAGCGTCAGCCTGACGAACGACGGCCAGTCGTCCCGGCCGGACACCGGCGCCGCGCCCCGCGCCGCCCGCCCTCCCCCGGCCAGCGCCCGGACCGCCGGGAGCGTCGCCACCGCCCCCACCACCGCCGCCGCCGCGAGGAACGGCGAGGCGCCCAGCCCCCACCCCGCGAGCAACGGCGTCACCAGCACGGGAGCCGACGCGAAGCCCAGCGTCCCGCCCATCGAGAACCAGCTCATCCGCACATGGCTGCCCTCGCTCGCGATCCTGGCCAGCCGCGCGGACTCCGGATGGTAGGCCGCCACACCCAGGCCGGACACCGCCACGGCCAGCCAGGTCAGCACGTAGGAGTCCGTCACACCGCCGAGCGCCACCCCGGCGCCCGCCACGACCATGCTCAACGGGATCAGCCACGGCATCCGCCACCGGTCGGTCAGCATGCCGAACACTGGCTGCACGATCGACGACAGCAGCGTCGCGGCCAGCACGATGCCGGAGACCGCGACGTACCCGTAGCCGCGCCCGGCCACCAGGAACGGCACGAGGGCGGGCACGGCGCCCTGGTAGAAGTCCACGGCCGCGTGGCCGGCGGCGAGCATGGGGATCCTGTTCACGCTCCGATCATTTCCCGGCAGCGGCTGGCTCGCTTCCGATAAAATGCCAATCCATGACGGAAATCCGCCACCTCTCCGAGGCGCCCACAGGGCGGCGGCCGCTCGCGCCGGGAGCGGGCATCGGCGCGCACCGGCACGACACCCACCAGATCGTGTACGCCTGCCGCGGCATGCTCTCCGTCACCACCGGCGCGGGCACCTGGGTGGCCCCGGCGAGCCGGGCGATCTGGATCCCGGCCGGCACGGTCCACGAGCACCGCGCCCACGGCGACACCGACCTGCGCCTGGTGGGCCTCACGGACAACCCCCTCGGCCTCGACCGCCCCGCCGTCCTAGCCGTCGGCCCCCTGCTCCGCGAGCTGATCATCGCCTACACGACCGACGACGGCGCCGGAGGCGGCGGCGACCATGGGGGCGAGCGCGGACGGTTGTGGGCGGTGCTGCTCGATCAGCTCAGACGGGCGCCCGAGCAGCCGCTCCACCTCCCCACCGCCCAGGACCCCCGGCTGGCGGCCGTCTGCGCGATCCTGCACCGCGATCCCGCGGACGGCAGGACCCTCGCCCAGCTGGCCGGGCAGGTCGGCACCAGCGACCGGACGCTTGCCAGGCTGTGCCGGCGTGAGCTCGGCATGAGCTTCCCGCAGTGGCGCACCCAGCTCCGCCTGCACCATGCGCTCCTACTCCTCGCCGACGGCGCCCCCGTGACCACCGTCGCCCACCGGTGCGGGTGGGCGTCGGCCAGCGCGTTCATCGACGTGTTCAGGCGGGCGTTCGGGTACACCCCGGGCAGGGCCTTTACATTGTAGATTCGCTACAATGGGCTTCTGTGAGCAAATCGAAAGGCAAGGGCGGCACCCCGGCCACCATGGCGCTGACCAAGGCCAAGGCCGAGTTCACGCTTCACCCCTACGAGCACGACGCCTCGGCGCAGGCCTACGGTGAGGAGGCGGCGGACGCGCTCGGCGTGCCGTACGAGCGGATCTTCAAGACGCTGGTGGCCGAGGTGGAGAGCGGACTCGCGGTGGCGGTCGTGCCCGTGTCGGGCAAGCTCGACCTCAAGGCCCTGGCCGGCGCGCTCAACAGCAAGCGGGCCGCCATGGCCGACGCCGCCAAGGTGGAGCGGGTGACCGGCTACGTCGTGGGCGGCATCAGCCCTCTGGGCCAGCGCAAGCAGCTGCCCACGGTCGTCGACTCCTCGGCACTCGACTTCGAGACGATCTACTTCTCGGCCGGCAAGCGCGGCCTGCAGATCGAGACCGCCCCCGACAATCTCATCACGCTCACCAGGGCCGTCACCGCCCCCATCGGCAAGCACGGCTAGCCGGTTCGCTCCGGGCATGGGGGCGGTCGTGGGCGGGCTGATCGCCGGGGTGGCGGACGCCGTACCCCGCCGTCGAGTGGCGGCGGCGCCGCTACCCATGCCGCCGTGGCCGCCCGAGCTCCGAGTCCAGGGGCGACTGGCCCAGCAGCCACATGAAGAGCCGCCGGTTCCGCCGGAAGAAGGGGTGGTCACCGCGCCTTCCCCGTCCATCCTGGGCCTCGCGCCGCCTCTCCTCCTCCAGCGCCTTCTCCAGCCCGGGCGTGTTGCCGCCGCCGAAGCGGGCCATGTCCGGCCGGGG
>NZ_JBFAMX010000622.1:0-6077 GCF_040659615.1 Nonomuraea sp. NPDC049784 | reverse complement strand
CCAGCCCCCCCCCCCCGCGCCCCCCCCGCCCCCCCCGCGCGGGGGGCCCGGCGGGGGGGGCCCGGGGGGCAACCCCAGCCCCGCCGCGGCAGTCGCCGGGCGATCGTGCTCTCCGTCCCGGGGCCAGGGCCCGTGTCCCTCACTGGGGCTTCAGGACCTTGTCGACGACGTAGACGACGGCGTTGCTCGTGTGCACGTCGCCACAGACGATCTTGGCACCGTTGATCGTGAGGTCCTCACCGGAACCCTTCACGGACAGTTCGCGGCCTTGCATGGTCTTGAGCGTGGCGCCTGCCAGGTCGGCCGGCGCCTTCTTGCCCTCCACCACGTGGTACTTGACGAGCTTGGCCAGCACGTCCTTGTCGGCCATGAGCTTGTCCCGGATCTCCTTCGGGATCGCGTCGAACGCCTTGTTGTCGGGTGCGAAGACCGTGATGTCCTTGGCGGAGTTCAGCTTCTCCTCCAGCCCGGCCTTCTTCACCGCGTCCGAGAACATGGAGAGCTCGGTCACCTGGGAGAGGGCGGTGGCGACCGGTTTGTCCGCGATGCCGGGCAGGCTGCTCTGCATCGAGGCGCAGCCGGGCCCGAACGGGCTCGCGCCGGCACTCGGTGATTCCGTCGGTGACGGTGAGACCTCTGGCATGGACGAGGTCTCCTCCGGCGCCGGCGAGGTTTCCGGCATTGACGTCTCCGGTGACGGTGACGTCTCCGGCGTGGGCGTGTAGACGGAAGCATGGGCGGTACCGGCGGTGCTGGCGGTCAGCGCCAGCGCCGCCGCGAGAAGCACTCGTTTCACTGTGATCCCCCCGATTTCGGTGAGCCGCGGCGGGCGCACCCGCTGCGGCGCGAATCGGCCCCTGGCTCGCGCCTGGGTCCTTTTCCAGTTTGGGCGGCCGTCGAGAACACAGGAGTTACATTTCGCCTAAAACGGCACAAAAGCCATATGCCATAACTTTGCGCGCAGAGTTGTGTCAGAGGCTCAAAGGCGCTGCAGCCAGCCTGTCCCGTCGGCGCCTGCCGCAGCGCTTCCGATGACGCTGGTCAGGTGGGCGTGCGCGGCGGCCTGGGCCGCCTGCGGGTCGCGGGCGCGGATCGCCTCGATCATCGCCAGGTGCTCGCCGGGCGACTGCTGCGGTCGCCGTTTACGGAAGTACTACGGGTGATCGCTTCCCGAAACGGGGAGTGATGTCGCCCGGACCACCAGCTCGGGCTCGAACCGTCCCTTCGTGTCCTGCTCGCTCTCGATGCCGAGCAGGATGCGCACGGCGCTGGCGCCGAGGGTCGCGGAGGGGTGCCGGATGGTCGTGAGCGGCACGATCGCGAAGTCGGCGAACTCTATGTCGTCGTAGCCGACCAGGGAGAGGTCCGCCGGCACCTGGATGCCGCCCACGATCAGCCCGTGCAGGAGGCCCAGCGCGAGCAGGTCGTTGCCCGCGACGATCCCGTCGGGAAAGCTGGACGCCGGGCGCCGGAGCAGCGTCCGCGCGACCGCCTCCCCGGTCTTCGCGGTCTGGACCTGGACGCGGATGATCTCGAGCGAGGCCGGCGCCGGGAACTCGGCGACCGCTCGCTGGGCCCCCGCCAGCCGCAGGTCGACGTGCGGGTGCGGGCCACCCACGAAGACCAGGCGCCGCCGGCCTTGGGCGATCAGGTGGGAGGCCGCGAGATAGCCGCCCTGTTCGTTGTCGCCGGAGATCGCCGGATAGCTGTGCGGGCCCGGGGCGACGCCGACGAGGACGAACGGCGTGCCGCGCTCCCGCAGCCCGAGCAGCTCCGCGGGCACGTCGCCGACGGGGGCGGCGATGATGCCGCTCACCTGCTGGGACTCGAAGAACTTGACGTAGGCGCGCTCGCGCGCGGAGCTCTCGTCGCTGTTGACGACGAGGATGAAGCGGCCGTGCGCCGCCGCCGCGGCCTCCGCGCCAGCCGCGATCTCCGCGTAGACGGGGTTGCTCATATTGGAGACCAGCAACCCGAGCGCAAGGCTGTGGCCGACCCGCAGCCGCCGCGCCGCGTCGTTGCCGACGTAGCCGAGCTCGTCGGCGGCCGCGAGTACGCGTTCGCGCAACTCGGGGGAGACGCGGTCCGGCTGGGTGAAGGTGTAGGAGACGGTCGCCCGTGAGACCCCCGCGAGCGCCGCGACATCGCCGACTGTGGCGGCGGAAGCCGCGGCCTTCGACTGTTTCGGCGCCGGTCCAGAGGTTATCGGGCTCCTCACCATGCGCTCAGCCTAGCGTATCCGTGAATGGATTCACGGAATCGGCCTCGAGGGTCGCCACACCGTTGACACGCCTTTCGGCGGACGCGTAATCTGCCCGAAACGTCGTGAATCGATTCACGACACCGCGGCCGCATGGCGGGCCGCGATCATCCAACCTCCCTCGTCCTGCTCATGGTCACCTGCGAGAGGAGTCACACGTGGCTTTGCCGCATGCGACGACGACACCACCTGACTTGCGTGAGCCTGCCGCGCAGGTGCCCGCCACGACGGGGGGACGGGCCCGCCGCAGGGTCGGGGTCCGCGCGCCGTGGTGGTTCGTCGTGCCGGCGATCTCGGTCTATCTCTTCATCGTTGTCGTGCCCAGCGCCCGCGGCGCGGTGTTCTCCTTCACCGACTGGAACGGCCTGCGCCCCGACTCGTCGGTTGTCGGCCTGGACAACTACGCCTCCGTCTTCTCCGACCGCGCGGCGCGTGACGCGCTGGTCAACACCCTGGTCCTGGCGGCGGTGGCCATGGTGCTGCAGAACGTCGCCGGCCTGCTGCTGGCCCTGGGCGTGAACAGCATGGTCAAGAGCCGCTACGTGCTCCGGGTGATCTTCTTCGCGCCGGTGGTGCTCACCCCGCTGGTGGCCGGGTACGTGTGGAGCTTCCTGCTCTCGCCCAACGGCGCGATCAACGAGGCGCTGCGTGCCGTGGGACTGGGAGGGCTGGCGCACGACTGGCTCGGCGATCCGGACACGGCGCTGTACGCGATCGTCCTGGAGATCGTCTGGCAGTTCGCCGGCTACTCCATGGTGATCTACCTGGCGGGGCTGCAGGCCATCCCCGCCGAGGTGCTGGAGGCGGCGACGATCGACGGGGCCGGCCCGTGGGGCAAGTTCCGCCGCGTCGTGCTGCCGCTGCTCAACGGCGCCGTGGTGATCAACGTGATGCTCTGCCTGATCGGCGGGCTCAAGCAGTTCGACCAGGTCATGGCCATGACCGGCGGCGGGCCTGGCACCGCGACCGAGACGATCTCGACGGCGATCTACAAGAGCGCCTTCTCGCTCGGCGACTTCCCGTTCTCGATCGCGCTGGCCGTCGTCATGACCGTGGTCATCGCGGTCCTGGCCACCGTCCAGTTCCGCCTGACGCAGAGGAAGGCCTCCTGATGCACGCGCGATACACCTGGCGGACGCTGACGCGCGAGGCGGGCCTGATCCTGCTCGCGCTGGTGTTCCTCGTGCCGCTCGCCGGCCTGCTCAACGTGTCGCTGAAGCCGCAGGACAGCCAGACCGGCGCGCTGGCCTTCGCGTTCCCGCCCACCTTCGACAACTACGCCGAGGCCTGGAACCAGGCCAGCCTCGGCGCGGCGCTGGCCAACAGCTTCCTCATCACGACCGTCAGCGTCGCCCTGATCGTCGCTTTCGCGGCGACGGCCGCCTACCCGCTGGCCCGCGTGACCCGCGGCTGGTCGCGGTACACGTTCTACTTCGTCATCGGCGGTCTGCTCGTCCCCGGTCAGCTCGCGCTGCTCCCGCTGTACGCGACCATGCGCGACCTCGGCCTGCTCGGCTCCCTCTGGTCGGTGATCCTGATCAACGTCGGGCAGCAGATGCCGTTCTCCGTGTTCCTCTACACCATGTTCCTGCGCGAGCTGCCGCTCGACTACGAGGAGGCCGCGCTGCTTGACGGGTGCGGTCCGCTGCGCTCGTTCGTGACCGTGGTGTTCCCGCTGCTGCGCCCGGTGACCGGCACGGTGACGATCCTCAACGCGGTCGGCATCTGGAACGAGTTCTTCACGCCGCTGCTGTACCTGGGCGGCAGCGACAACACCACCGCACCGGTGGCGATCTACGGCTTCGTCAGTCAGTACGTCTCGCAGTGGCCGCTCATCTTCGCCGGCCTCGTGATCAGCGTGATCCCGATCCTGGTCGTCTACTTCGCGCTGCAGAAGCACATCATCAAGGGCTTCGCCGGCGGCCTCAAAGGCTAGCCCCACCCCCCGCTCTCGATTCGGAGTCTTTCATGAAGCTCGTTAAAACGTTCTCATCCGTGTGCTGCCTTGCCGTCGCGGTGAGCGCCTGCTCGACCTCGGGAGGTGGCGGCGCCGCCCCCACCGGGCAGGTGCTCACGCTGGCCGCCGCGGGGCAGGGCCCGGCCAAGGCCGCAGTGGAGGCGTTCGAGAAGGCCAATCCCGGCGTCACGGTGAAGACGACATTCACCGAGGACGACGCCTCCTACCAGCAGCAACTGCGTACCCAGCTGTCCTCGGGGACGGCACCCGACGTGTTCCGCATGTGGCCGGGCGGCGGCAACACCATGGCCGTGCGGGACCTGAGCGCCGACGGCATGCTGATGGACCTGTCCGGCGAGAGCTGGGCGGGCGGGCTCAGCGCCGACCTCAAGGCCGTCACCAGTGACCCGGCGGGCAAGGTCACGGCCGTGCCCGTGACGATCGGCGCCATCGGCGCGATCTGGAACGACCAGGCGCTGGCCAAGAGCGGCCTCACCAAGCCCACCACGTGGCCGGAGGTGCTGGCGTTCTGCAAGGCCGCGAAGGCCAAGAACGTCGTGCCGTTCGCGCTCGGCCTCAAGTCCGCGTGGGTCACCCAGCTGGTGCCGTACGCGCTGACCGCCTCCCTCGTCTACGGCCCGAACCCGCAGTTCACCCAGCAGCAGAAGGACGGCAAGGCCACCTTCGCGGACTCCGGGTGGAAGCAGGCCATGGACAAATACCTGCAGATGCGCGACTCGGGCTGCTTCAACGACAGCCCCAACGGCGTCGGCTACGACGAGCAGATGCAACTGCTCGGCCAGGGCAAGGCGCTGGGCGCCGTGCACGTGCTGTCCGCCGTGCAGTCGGCGCTCAAGTCCGCGCCCCAGGGCACCACGTTCTCGATGAGCCCGTTCCCCGCCACCGACAGCGCCGACGGCACCTACGTGCCGGTGTCGGTCGGCATCGTGTACGGCGTCAACGCCAAGGCCAAGAACCCGGCCCTGGCCAAGAAGTTCATGGAGTTCCTCGCCTCGCCGGAAGGACAGGCGCTGTACGCGACCGCGTCCGGCAGCAGTCCCGCGCTGTCCAGCCCCTCCTTCAAGGCCGACGCGCTGCAGCAGCCGGTGCTGGACGCGGTCAAGGCCGTGAAGTCCACGCTCTACCCGGACCAGGCCTGGCCCAGCGCGAAGGTCCAGCAGGAGCACCTGACCTCGATCCAGGAGCTGTTCAACGGAACGGTCGACGTGCCGACGCTGCTCGGCCGCATGGACAAGGCGTTCGGCGAGGCCAAGTGACCGGCGCGCGAGATTCGGGGGCCCTGGACATGACCGCATGGGAGGCATGCCTGTGGATCACACCCAAGATCTTCGACGACCTGCGTGACCCCGCGCCCGGAGTGGAGGCGTTCTTCGACCACCATGCCGGCTGGCTGGCCGACCGGCCGGTCACGGTGGTCTTCTGCGCGGGCAACGGCGACCACGTACTGAACTACGCCGGCCTCCAGGCATGGGACGACCGCTTCGACTGGGCCCGCTACAACTGCTTCGCGCTCGCCCCCGGCGGACCCTCCGCCAGTGCCAGGGCGCACAACCGGGACTGGCTTGCCCGGGTGCGTGACGGGGGTGAGCGCTCGGCCAACCCGTACTCCGCCGGGCCGATGTTCACCGTCTCCGAGCAGCCGATGGACTACCGCACGCTGGCCGGGATCTACGCGGCCATACGCGCGGAGGCCTCGCGCCGCGGGCTCCAGGTGAGTCTGCTGGAGTATCTGGAGCCTGGGCCGGAGTTCTGCCGCAGCGAGTGGAAGACGGCACGGCACCCGGAGGTGGCCGCCGGCACCGCCGACGCCGGCGGCCACATGGTCCCTGGCGTGATCGA
>NZ_JBFAMX010000621.1:0-6098 GCF_040659615.1 Nonomuraea sp. NPDC049784 | reverse complement strand
CTCGACCGCGACATGCCCCACGACCTGGTCGAAGCCGCCGAGGACGCCGCCGTGCCGCTGCTGCCCGCCGTCGGAGACCTCGAGCCCGAGTGCTCCTGCCCCGACTGGGGCCACCCCTGCAAGCACGCCGCCGCCCTGTGCTACCAGGCGTCGTGGCTGCTGGACGCTGACCCGTTCGTGCTGCTGCTGATGCGCGGGCGAGGCGAGCGCGAGCTGGTCGAGGCACTCCAGCGCCGCGACGCTCACAGCGACGAGACAGCCGCCGGGGACGCCGAGCAGGCGGCCGGCGGGGTGCCGGCGGCCGAGGCCTTCGCGGCAGACGTGCCACCGCTGCCCGAGCCCCCGCCGCTCGAGGTCGCCTTCGCCCCGCCCGCCCTGGACCCGCCCGCGGACCGAACGCCCGGCGTGGACGTGGCCGCGCTGCGGGTGCTGGCCGCCTCGGCCGCCTCCCGGGCGCACGAGCTGCTGCTGCACGGGCGCCTGCCGGAGCTCACCGAGTATCAGGACAGGGTACGCCTGGCCGCCGACCACGATCTCGACCTTGGACTCGAGGCGGCCGTGCAGGCATGGAGGTACGGCGGCACGCACGGCCTCGACGTGCACGAGAGCGCCTGGACGCCGCCCCGCCGGGACCTGGCCAGAGCGCAGGCCCTGCTGGAGGCGGGCTGGGAGGGCGAGCGCCCGCCGCAGGTCGAGGCGTGGCGCAACCGCTGGACCCTCGGCGCCCTGCAACTGCGCTACGGCCGAGACGGCCGCTGGTACCCCTTCACCCAGCGCGACGGCGTGTGGTGGCCCGCGGGCCCGCCCGAGCGCGACCCTGCGGCGCTCGTCAGCGGATAGACCTCCCGGGGCTAGGAGGCCACCGAGATGACGTGGCGGATCGAGGTGCGGTCGGTGACCAGCTCCAGCATGCAGTGGGCCACGTCGGCGCGGCTCGTGCTCAGTCCGCGTCTGACGTTGAGGTCGCGGGCCGTGCGGTAGGCGCTGCGCTCGCCGTCGGTCAGGCGCGAGGGCCGGACGATCGTCCAGTCCAGGTCGCTGGCGCGCAGCAACCGCTCGGCCTTGGCCAGGTCGGCGTAGGAGTGGCGCAACATGCGCTGAACGAGCGGCTTGAGCACGTACCGCGTGACCGGGCCGTCGCCGGCGTCGGTGACCAGGCCGCTGGCGCTGACCATCAGCAGGCGCCGGGCGTCGACCTGCGTCATGGCCTTGATCATGGAGGAGATGCCGTCGAACTGCACGGTGGTGGGGCCGCTCTCGCGCGTGCCCATCGCCGAGAGCACCGCGTCGCGGCCCTTGACCGCCGAGGTGATGGCGTAGGGGTTCATCACGTCGGTCTCGGCGACGTCCAGGCGCCCGCGCAGCTCGGCGGGCAGCCTGGACGCGTCGCGCACGACGGCGGTGACCTCGTGGCCGAGGTCGAGTGCTTGGCGCACGAGCTGCTGTCCCGTGCCACCGGTCGCTCCGAAGATCGCGAGCCTCATCGGTGCCACCTCTCGTGAGTTTGTGAGTATTCACTCACCCTACCTCCGGGGCCGGTCGTGTGCCCATCCGGGACGGTCAGCCTTCGGTCAGGGGGGTGTCCCGGTAGGCGCGCCAGAGGGCGAGGTCGTAGCCCAGGCCCAGGGCCGCGCCGAGCAGCAGCGGGGCCCCCAGTGCGGCCAGGGTGCCGGTCAGCAGTGTGGTGGCGGCGATGGGGGCGGCTGAGACGGCGATGCTGCGGGCCAGGCTGGTCATGCTGGCGGCGGCCGTGCGGTGCGCGGAGGGGACGACCGCGGCTGTGAAGGCCTGCCGCGCCGGTACGTCGATCTTGGAGACTGTCTGGCGGAGCAGCAGCAGGGCGACGGCGGTGGTGAGGTCGGGGGCGAACGGGATGCAGGCCAGCAGCAGGTTGGCCACGGTGTGTGGAAGGAGCATGGTGGCCAGCAGACCGCGCCGGGCGGCCAGCAGTGGCGCGGTGAGCTGGGCCAGGGCGGGGAGCAGGTTGGCGGCGAAGAACACCAGGCCCAGTTGCGTGGTCGTCGCGCCGTAGCGGTGGGCGAACCACCAGGCCAGCACGGCCTGGACGGCCAGCCCGCCGGACAGGGCGTCCAGCGCGGACAGCCCGGCCAGCAGGCGGACCTGTCCCGGCACCCGCAGGCGGTGCCCGCTCTGGCCGGGGCGGGCGGTTTTGGGCGCCTCGGCCTGCGGCGACAGGTGCCAGAACAGTGTCACGGTGCCGGCGGCCAGGATCGCGTACAGGGCGAAGGCGGCGTCGGGGGCCGATGTCCACGGCTGGAGCCCGAGGGCGGCGGCGGCCAGCGCGCCCAGTGCGCCGGAGGCCATGGCGGTGACGTTGTAGCAGGTGAAGAGGGAGGTGTGGCGGGCCTGGGGGCAGGTCTGGGCGAGGATCGCCTGTTCCACCCCGGAGAACGGCGTGTTGTCGTTGGTGGAGGGCGAGATCGTCCCGATGAAGGCGGCGGCGACCAGGATCGGGTAGGACTCGCTGAGCGCGAACACGGCGCCGGTCACCGCCATCAGGCAGCCGCACGCGATCAGCGTTCGCCGCCGTCCCCACATGTCGGCGAACAGGCCCAGCATCAGGCTCGCGAACACCGAGCCGGCGGAGGCAACGGCCAGCAGCAGGCCGGTCTGCCAGGGGGCGTCGCCGTCCTGGGCGAGCAGCTCGGCCAGGAGCACGCTGGTGCATCCGTACCCGAAGGTCCGCAGCGCCCGTGCCGCGATGATCAGCAGCCCGTTGCGCCCCACTTCGGCCGGAAATAGGCCCCTGACCTGCGTGTTTGACATGTGGCATGATGTCGCGCGTGCCACAGGGGGCACACTGCGAACGCGCGGAAACACGCAAAGATCTTCCTGCGGCTGCCCTGACATGGCCAGGCGGCCGCGAGGCAGCGCCGTACGCTCAGGACTGAGCCGGGCACCCCAGTACGGTGAGTCTCGGGGTGCTCGGCGCTTGGCTCAGCCGCCCTCGGGCGCGAAGGCGTCGCCGTGCAGGCGGCGGCCCAGTCGTTCTCGGCACTATTCGGGAGCGTAGAAAGCGGTGGTGTTGGCGACGGCGGCGGCGACCTGGTCCGGCGGGCCGCCCGCGGCCAGGTGGGACTCGCCCCAAGCCTGGCTGCTGGCCGTGATGAAGCGACGGCCCTCCGGAGTCTCGTGGAAGGAGCCCTCGTCGATGCCGGGGGCGCCACCGGTGGACAGGTGCAGGCCCAGTCCCAGCAGCGACAGGTCCCAGCCCACGCCGGTCGCGCCGGGCCCGAACTGCCCCCACATGTCGGGCGGCACCTCGGCGCTGTGGCGCAGCTCGAACAGCGTGCCGCCGTCCTCGGCGGACAGGCGTACCTCGACCTCGGAGAAGCCGGGGTTCTCGCCGAACAGCCAGCTGACCTTCAGCAGGCTGGGCGGCTCGCAGCGCAGGATCTCGCCGCCCGCGTTGCCTTCGAGCTGATACGTGCCCCCGACCCGCAGGTCGCCGCTCACGGGCAGGAACCAGCGGCTCAGCCGCTCGGCGTCGGTGCAGGCGTCCCACACGTCCTCGACCTCGGCGTCGTAGTGCCGTCGCAGCACCAGGGTTTTGACGTCGCCGTCTTTCAGCTCGCGCCGAGCCTTCAGGAGCTCGTCCACAATGTCCATCAGGTGTCCTTTTCGTTCGTGCGGCGCTCGCGCTTGCCGCGGGCCAGCTCCGTCGCCAGCGCGTCCAGTCGTTGGTTCCAGAAGCCGCGAAATCGTTCCAGCCAGAGATCGACCTCCTGCAGCGGACCCGCCTCGACGGCATACAGCCGCCGGGTGCCCTGGGCCCGCACGCTGGCGAAGCCGTTGTCTCGCAGCACCCGCAGGTGCTGGGAGACGGCCGGCTGGGAGATGCCGAACTCGCGCTGGATGACGGCGGTGAGCTCGCCCGAGCTCTGCTCGCCGCCTGCCAGCAGCTCCAGGATCCGTCGCCGGACTGGATCGCCGAGGACGTCGAATGCGTGCACGACCCGAGTGTTTCAGGCTCTGCTTATATAAGTCAAACCTGGGATAGGCGTCAGTCATCCAGCCCGCGGGCGCTGAGCGCCTCGCCGAGGGCGTCGGCGTGCCGGAGCGAGCTGACCACCAGCGGTACGGCGAAGGCCCGCAGGCTGCGCTCGACGCCCCTGGCCCGCTGGGCCTCACGGACGCGGGTGGCCAGCCCGGCCACGACCGGCACGCTGCGCACGGTCAGCGACAGCAGCAGCGACAACCGGAACGGGTCCAGGCCGACGAACCTGGCAGGGGCCAGGCAGCGTTCCAGCGTGGACATCATGGCCGACACGCGGGTGGTGAGCGTGACGAGCCCGGCCAGCGCCACGGCCAGCACCACGCGCAGCGTCGCCGACATCGCCCCCTGCAGATCCACGACTGCCCACTGCATCCCGAACAACATCACCGCGAACCACCGCACCGGCTTGACCTGCGCCCAGGCGGCCGCCACCCCGACCCCGGACAGCGCGTACAGGCCCGCCACGACGACCGCCGCCCCGGCCAGTGACAGCGGCGAGCGCAGCAGCACCAGCGCCGTGCACGCCAGCGCCAGCCCGGCCAGCTTGACACCGGGCGGCAGCCTGTGGAGCGGCGAGTCGCCGGGGACGAAGGCGCCGGTGAGGCCGTTCACGCCATGATCTTCCGGTAGTGGGCGATGGCCTCGTCCGGGGTGTCGTCGGCGACGATCCTGCCCTGGTCGAGCACCAGGACGCGGTCGAAGTCCGCCAGCAGCGGCAGGTCGTGGCTGACGACCACCACCTGCTGCGGCATCTCGCGCAGCAGCGCGGCGACCTGGCGGGAGTGGCGCAGGTCGAGCAGCGTGGTCGGCTCGTCCATCACCAGGATGTCCGGCTCCAGCACCATGACCGAGCACAGGGCGAGCAGCTGCTTCTGGCCACCCGACAGGTGGTGGGCGGGGTGGTCGGCGTGGTCGCCCAGGCCGTACCTGGCCAGCACGTCGTGCACGCGCCGGTCGACCTCATCGCGCGTCAGGCCCTTGCGGCGCAGGGAGAACGCCACGTCCTCGGCCACCGTCGGCATCACGATCTGCGCGTCCGGGTCGGTGAACAGGAACCCGACCCCCCGCCTGATCTTGGCCGCGTGGCGGCGGGTGTCGAGGCCGAGCACGGTGACACTGCCCGAGGTGGGCAGGGCCAGGCCGTTGATCAGGCGGGCGAGCGTGCTCTTGCCCGAGCCGTTGGCGCCGACCACGCCAACGCGGTGCTCGGGCAGCCTGGCAGTGATGCCGCGCAGCACGTCGCGCTCGCTGAGCCGTACGTGCACGTCGGCGAACTCGATCACGGCGTACCACCCGGAACGCTGCGAATTCTGATCACGCCGGTCCTCCGTCTCGTCCAGGACCGACCACCTCGAACAGGGCGGCCACGCCGAGCCCGCCGCCGACCGCGGCCGCGGCCAGCCCCAGCGTCCCCGGCGGGGCGCCCGTGCGGACCAGGCGGCTGAACAGCCTGGTCACCACGACCGCGCCGCTCGCGCCCCACGGATGCCCCAGGGCCAGCGCGCCGCCGTCGGCGCACACCCGTTCGTCGTCCATGGGATCGAGCCCGAGCGTGTCGGTGACCGCCAGCACCTGCGCCGCGAACGCCTCCACGATCTCCACCGCCGAGACCCGTTCCAACTCCACCCCCGCACGCGCCAGCACCCGCCGCACCGCGGGCACCGGGCCCCAGCCGGGCAGCTCGGGATCGCACCCGACGACGGACCCGGCCACCAGCCGCATCCCCGGCAGGCCCGCGCGCAACCGCTCGGGCACGATGGCCACGGCCGCGGCGCCGTCACTGACCGGCGAGGAATTACCGGCCGTAACTGTACCGTCCGCCACGAACGCCGCAGGCAGCCGGGCCAGCGACGCCGCCCGCAGCGGCCTGGGCCGCTGATCGTCGCAGCGTCCGCCGATCGGGACGATCTCCTCCTTCAACCGGCCCGCCTCCCTGGCGGCCAGCGCCCTGGCGTGACTGCGGCAGGCGTAGGCGTCCTGGCGTTCGCGGCCGATGCCGCGTGCCGCCGCCAGCGCCTCGGCGGCCGGCCCCATGTCGGGATCGGGCCGTCCGTCCGGGGTGAAGGGCGCCCTGGGGTAC
>NZ_JBFAMX010000620.1:0-6119 GCF_040659615.1 Nonomuraea sp. NPDC049784 | reverse complement strand
GTGCGGACCCAGCGGTTGCGGTACCACTCGGCGCGGCCGTCGCGCAGCCGGATGCCGTGGACCATGCCGTTGCCATTGAACCAGTGGGTGGGGGTGACGCCCGCCTTCGGGTTGTGGCTGTTGCGGATCAGCCGGCCGGTGAGCTCGGGCGGCAGGTGACCCTCGACGGGCAGGTCGGCGGCGCTGAGCTCGTCGACGGCGGGGGTGTAGTGGCCGATCAGGTAGGGCTTGGCGGACATGACGGAACCTTTCTTTTCTGTCGGTGGTCAGGCGTCCTGCTCGGCGCGGTTCTTGAGGGCGTCGAGCCAGGCTTCGAGCGACTGGTGGAGGGCCTGACCGAGCTCCTCGGCGGCGGCCTCGACGGGGGCACCGCTCCAGGACTCCTCCGTTCGGACGGTGACCTGCTCGCCGGTGGGCTCGAAGGTCCATACGTGGATGCCGGTGATCCCGTTGGCAGGGCCGCCCCACACGATCCGGGTGCCGGGGACGACCTCTTGGAGGGTGGAGGTGATCTCCAGGCCGTGGGTCCTCCAGCGGAAGGAGAATCCGGGCTCGAGCGGCCCGTCGAGGACGGCCTGGTCGATGTCGGTGTTCCAGCTCGCCCAAGAGTCGATGCCGGTGTGCAGGGCCCAGACCCTCTCCAGCGGGGCGTCGATCGTCGTGGACAGGCGGACGATCACCGGCGCGGACTCGTCGATGGTGTGCATGTTGGGCGTTCCTTTCGATTGATGGGATTGGTGGTGCGTGGTCAGGAGGCGGGGGCCGCGTGGACGGCCTCCCGATGCGGCGCGGCACGGCGCCGGGTGAGGAAAGCCGCGAGCAGGGCGGTCGCCGTCAGGACCGCGGCGGAGACACCGAAAGCGGTGCGGTAGCCGTCGGTCATGGCCTCCAGGTGCGGCCGGTGGGCGGCGGCGTGGGTGGTGACGGACTCGGCGACGGTGGCCAGGACCGCCAGGCCGATCGCGCCGCCGACCTGGCGGGTGGTGTTCACCAGTCCTCCGGCCAGGCCGGAGTCCTTCTTGGCGGCGCCCTCGATGGACAGGGCGGTGAGCTGGACGAACGCGACGCTCAGGCCGAGGCCGATCAGGACGCTCGGGCCGAGAACGTCGATGAGGAAGCTGCCGTCCGCCCTGATCCGCGACAGCCACGCCATCCCGCCGGCCTCGGCCAGCAGAGCTGCGACCACCGTGGCGCGGGCGCCGATCCGGCGCGCGATCCGCGGCGCCAGGGCGGGGCCGAGCATGTTCGCCCCGGCGAGCGGCAACTGCCCGAGCCCGGTGACCAGCGGGCCGGCACCCAGGACGTGCTGCTGGTAGAGCGGCAGGAAGAAGAACAGCGCGATCCAGACCGAGCCGAACAGGGCCATCAGGACGTTCCCCGCGGTCACCCAGCCGGCGGCGAACAGCCGCGGCGGTACCAGGGGGTGGGGATGCCTGCGCTCGGCCCGCACGAAGACCATGGCCATCACGGCGGCGAGCGCGAAGGCGCCCAGCACCCGGCCGTCGGCCCATCCTTCGCTGCGGGCGGTGGTCAGGCCCCACACCAGCCCGGTCAGGGCGAGGGTGATCGTGGTGGTGCCGAGCAGGTCGAACCGTCCGCCGCCGCCACCCGCGGTCCTCGGGACGAGGACGGAGGCGGCGCCCAGCACGAGGAACGCCCCCAGCGCGACGGCATAGAAGATCGACGGCCAGCTCCACGCCTGCGTGAGGACACCGCCGAGGAGCACACCCGCCGCGCCTCCCGCGCCCGAGACGGCACCCCAGACCCCCAGCGCCCTGCCCCGTCCCGGGCCCGGCGGGAAAAGGTCCATGACCAGTGCCAGTGCCGCCGGGGCGATGGCCGCGGCGCCCATCCCCTGGACGGCACGGGCGGCGATCAGGACGCCGGACGACGCCGCCAGCCCGGCCACCGCCGACGAGACACCGAAGACCGTCAGGCCCGCGAGCAGGACCCGGCGGCGTCCCAGCAGGTCGGCGGCGCGTCCGCCGGACAGCAGCAGAGCCCCGAAGGCCAGGCCGTAGGCGTTGACCACCCAGGTGGTGCCGCCGTCGGACAGTCCGACCCCCGCGCGGATCTGCGGGAGCGCCACGTTCACGATCGAGGTGGCGAGCATGACTGTGAACTGGGCGGCGGCCAGCGCCGTGAGGGCGGCCCCCGCGGGTGGCTTTCTCATGAGCTTACTCCAGATGTGTGTGACTGACCACTCACTCTTGCAAGTGAAAGAGAGGCGGGGCCGCGCCCCGCCGATGCGCCCCGGCCGAACGGCCGGCTGCGGGCTCAGTAGTGTGTGATGCCCGCCGTCAGGGTGCGCGTCCAGGGCGCCTTCACCTCGTCTGCCTCGATGGAGACGAGGAGGTGGCAGAGCATGCCGCGGGCGAAGAACTCCTGGACCTGCTGCTCATCGCCGCCGGAGGCGCCGCGCACATACTCCACCAGCCGGGCGTAGCCCTGCCGGACGGCGTCGCGCACCGCGGACTCGGACACGGCCGCGGCCTGGGCGTGCAACTGGATCAGCATGAGGTCGTTGTCGCTGATCAGCTGCGCGTAGGCGTCACCCATCGCCCGCAGCACCACCTCCGGAGAGCTGCCCGTCGCCTTGGCGGCGGCACGCTCCAAGGCGGCCCGCACCTGGACGAAGCAGCGCTCGACGACCGCGACGAACAGCAGTTCCTTGCTGGGGAACAGGCGATAGACGTAGGCCTGGGAGATGCCGGCGGCCTTGGCGACCTCCGTCGTGGCGGTGCCCCAGTAGCCTCGTGCCGCGAAGGCGCTGATGGCGGTGCGCAGCACCGTCTCGCGGCGTTCCTCGGCGGTGGACAGGTGGCGCGGTTGATTGCTCGGCATGTGAGTAATAAACCACTCACACTTCTCTGCGTCAAATCTTTCCGCGGTGGTCCGGTCGGGGTGGTCCGGCGGGGCTCGCTGTCCGGTGAGGTCCATGGCGCAGAGCTTGCCAGTGCCCGCTGTCCACTTCCCAGTCCCGTACCGGCCTGGCACTGTCCACGGCTGTCCACCGCTGTCCACCCGTCAGTGGGTGCCGTACAGCTCCCGCTGCCAGAGCGCCTCGCAGAGCAGGTCGAGCCCCTGGCGCAGGTGGCGCCGGTAGGTGCCGTACGGCAGGCTCAGCCGACGGGCGGCGGCCTCCTGGGTGGGCACCCCGGAGAAGTAGGTCGCGGCCAGGACATCCCGCGCCCGAGCGCTGCGCGGGTCCGCGGCGATCTCCTCGACCGCCTCCCGCAGCACGGTACGCAGATCCGCCACGGGGTCGGCGGAGTCGGCGACGAGCCGGGCCCGCAGCAGCGAGCATGCGGCGAACGCGGAGGGAGCGCGCCAGTGCTGGAGCGCTTCGCGGACGCCCTGGTCGAAGGCGATGCGCGAGACTCCGGACGGCCCCGACAGCGACGGCATCTCAGTGGCGTTGATGAGGTGCCGGAGCCAGGACTCGACAGGGATCTTGCGCCAGTCGATGGTGAACAGGCCGTAGGTCCGTCCCCCGACGCTGGGCCGTTCGCCGCTGTCGACCAGGACGCCCCGCAGTCGTTCGGCCCAGGCGTCGTAGTCCCGGTAGGGCAGGAAGCCGTGGGCGCGGCCGCGGGCCCGGGCCGCCTCCGCCTGCACCCGGGAGTTGCTCAGGTCGATGACCCGGGACGGTTCCTGGTAGTGCTCCGGATAGATCGAGAACCTGGTCATCGCGATGTGCTCGCCGGGCCGGACTGGCGAGGTCTCCTCGCTGTAGCGCCATGCCGCCGCGAGCACCGGGTCGGCGGCGATCTCCGTCTCGTCCGGCGGGGCTGGCAGGACCAGGCGGGCCGTGAACGCGACGATGCGTCCGGTGCTGATGAGCCGGAAGACGCTGAAGCGGTCCGGCTGGCGGTCCAACCAGAACCGCACCAGGGCCGCCGACTCAGGGCCCTCGGTCTCCTCGGCCATCCGCAGGATCAGGTCGTGGTCGTCGGGGTGGAGCGCGCTCTCGTGCACCTCGTCCTCGGGCGTCGCCCACACGCGGGTCTTGGCCAGCTTCTCGACCTCCCGGAACAGGTAGAACAGCTCGTCGGTGACGGCGCGCACCCGCTCCTCGGGGGCCTCCCGCAGCAGGCGCAGATACTCCTCCGCCAGCCGCTGTCGCATCGTGCCGTAGGCGTTGGGAGCCCGCCAGCGCAGATCCGCCTTCAGGGTCTCGCGGGCAGCGTCATGCGGGTAGAGGCCGCGCGCGTTCGACTCCATGAACGGCAGCTCACGCAGCCAGGTGAAGATCTCATGCACGTCGTCGTCCGCCAGGACCGCCGCCAGCAGTTCCTCGCTGGTGACGTGGGCCTGCGCCGCGACCTCAAGTGCCCGGCGATGGGCCGCGGTGGGCACCTCGCCGATCAGGCCCGCGAGCAGGGTACGCAGCACCTCGGCCGACGGAGTGCCATCACCGTCGGTCCGGCCTGTCGCGTCAGCCGCGGCGGCCAGCGTCAACGCGAGCGGGTTGCCGCCCGCGAACCGCAGCACCCGGCCCCTTCGCTCGGGCCGCACGGACGCCGCCGCCAGCAGCTCCCGGGCCTCCCCCTCCGACAGCGCGGTCAGCTCCCGGACGAGCAGCAGCCCCGCCCACGCCGGATCCGCGGTCCACTGTGGCTGTGGTGCGAGCCTCCCGGCCACGACGGCCAGCGCCCCCTCCGCGGCTCGCGGCAGAAACCGCTGCCACAGCCAGTTCTCCAGCCACTGGCAGTGCTCAAAAGAGTCGATGAACAGCACGGTCTGCGGCTCTCTGACGAAATCTTCGGCCGCCTGCTCGAACTCGGCCGGGTCCCGCCCCACGAACCGCCCGTCCAGCTCGACGACCCGCCGCCCCGCGTCCCGGGCACGGTCCCCCATCCGCCGCAGCAGCGCCGACTTCCCGATCCCGCCGGCCCCGGACAGATAGAAGGCGAACGGCGCCTCCGCGTCCCCGTCGAGCGCCCTCCCGAACACCTCAAGCTCGGCCCCCCGCCCCACAAAGGCCCGCTCTCGCGCCCGGCTGAGCCGATCCCCCCAAGACCGCCCCACTCCACTATCAACCACCGCGCTCCCTTCCGAACCGACAGGATCTCATAAAACCTCCCATAACCGGACAGATCAACCACCCGCCGACCGGCGAGCACCGGCACCGACTGAAACCGTCGGCTTCACCGGCATCGCTACCACCCCGACCACCGACACCGGCGGACTGCTGAGGCCTCGTGTGGTACTTCGGCGCGACGCCGGGGAGCCGCCGCCTTTCCCTCGCGAAAACCTGTGGCCCTCGGTCGCGGCCGGACTCTAGGGTGACGCTCATGTACTTCTTCCACCTCCGCTAGCGATCCGCCGGCGGGTCGCGGACGACCCCACCGCCGGCGATGCGGGACGGCTGAGCGAGCGCCGTCCCGGGTCGCGACGTGGGAGAAGGACAGTTGCATACGCTTGCCGTGGCCAGGGCCGTGCATGGCATCGAGCCCCTGGTGGCCGCGGAGATTCGACGTTCCAGGCTGGGTGTGGTGCGCGGGGTGCGCCATCGCGAGGTGTGGTTCGAGGCTGCGCCGGGGGCCGACCTGCTGGGCCTGCGGATGGCCGACGACGTGCTCCTCGCCGCCGCCGTGGTGGACGGGATCGGCCACGGCCGCTCCGCCTTGCGCCGGCTGGCGCACGCGGCCCGCACCGTGGACGCGGGCGGGCCGGCATACCCGGTGAGCGGGGTGGAGGTGTCGGCGTCGTTCGTCGGGCGCCGTAACTACACCCGCTTCGAGATCGAGGACGCGGTGGGGGCCGAGCTGGCGCGGCCGTTGCGGCTGCCGTACCACTCCAGGAGGGACGGGGGGCGGCCGCCTCGGGACGCGATGTCATGGCGGGTCACCATCGAGGGCGATCAAGCGCTCATCGCGCTGCGGCCGGCGGAGCGGCCGCTGCACCGGCGGGCGTACAAGACGGCCTCGATCCGGGGCACGCTGCACCCGCCGGTGGCCGCCGCCATGGCGGCGCTGGCCCGCCTCGGAGACGCCGGGACGGTGCTCGACCCGTGCTGCGGCGCGGGCACCACGCTGATCGAGGCCCACGCGCTGGCGCCGGCCACGCGACTGCTGGGCTTCGACCACGACCCCGCCGCGCTCCATGCGGCGGCC
>NZ_JBFAMX010000619.1:0-6126 GCF_040659615.1 Nonomuraea sp. NPDC049784 | reverse complement strand
CCGGCCGACGCAACGCCGCCCGCTTCCCGCTCAGCGCAACCGCCGCGGCACTCGGGGACCTGACCGCGCAGATCACCTGACCGGGTCAGGCCAGGTCCGGCGAATCCCCGTCCCGTTTCACTACGCTGATCACCAGACACCTGACCGTGGGGACACAACCGATGGCTTTGCATGACAAGATCACCCAGCTCCTCGAGACCGGGGTCCGCGACAGGGTATTCCCAGGTGCTGTGTGGGGCATCGGTGACGCGGACGGCATTACTGACACTGGTGTGTGCGGGCTCCCCGACCCGGCCGACCCGTCCACCGCGATGCGGCCAGACACCGTCTTCGACGTGGCCAGCCTCACAAAGATCGTGGCCGTGTGGGCGGTTATCGGCACACTGTGGGAGGAGCAGGGGCTACGCCTGGACGACGCCGTGGCCGCTCTGTTGCCTGAACTGGCGGACTATCCGCTGGGCACGGTGACCGTCAGGCAACTGCTCACCCACACCGCCGGTGTCCCGCTGCGGGCCAACCTGCGCGCGCTCTACGGGACTGACCGGCGCGCGATCGAGGACGGCGTCCTGCACGAGGCGCTGCACCGGACACCCGGGCAGGCCGTCGAGTACACCGACCGGGCCGCGCTCATCCTCGGGTTCCTCGCGGAACGTCTCACCGGCACCTCTTTGGATCGCCTTGCCGAGACGCGCATCTGGCGTCCGTTGGCGATGCGCGACACCCGCTTCGGGCCCCTGCCCCAGGGTGAGGCGGCCCGGTGCGCGCCCACCGAGTACAACGAGGCCACAGGCACCCATCTCAAGGGCGTCGCTCACGACTACTCCGCACGCCTGCTCGGCGGTGTCTGCGGCATCGCGGGCACGTTCTCTACGCTGGGTGATCTGGCGCGTTTCCAGCGGCATCTGCTCGCGCCCGGCATCGCCGGCCCGGCCGGTTTCGGCGCGGGATGGATCGCCGAATCCCTGCAGGTCCACACCGGTGTGCTGACCCCTCCACGGGGCCTGTTCTGGCACCCGGCCGACAGCACCGACGACCACGTCTACGTCCATTACGGTTTCACCGGCACAGGCATGTGGATCTCACCCAAGCGGGAGCGGTGGGCTGTGCTGCTGACCAACAAGCTCTACTACAGCCGAGAGCGCGGCCCACTCATGGCTATCCGGAACGCCTTCCGCGTGCTCGCTTTCGACTGAAACGAGGTCACAACGCTGAAGCTACGCACGAGTGGATGAATTACCGTCTTACCGGCAATGAGCAAATAACGGACCAGTCACCACAAATCACACTTCAGACAGACAGCAGAAAAGCGAGCAAGTCGGACAACTTTTGCAGATCGGGAACAGAGAACTCCCGCCCCCCGTTGGAAGGGCATGACCACGACGGAGTTCGAGGTCTAGGAAGTTGGGAGGCATCACACTCAGTGATGTCCTCCCTATCATCCTCGGGTTGATAGCGATCGTGCTCTCGAAGGTATGGCTCCAAGGGGTCGTGCAATTGTTGCACGCGGAGACCAGCCTGCCGATCAAGCGCATCGCAATCAAACTGGGGATGCGACCTTCGCTAGAGATCGAATGCTACGAAGTACCTGACCCGCCCGAGCGCCCCGGTATAACGCCAACGCCACCAGGCGATGCCGGGGAGTGATGACGGACTGGAGAGAAGGCCCACGGCGACGCGGAGTTAACCCCTATCTCCCCTGCGCAAACCCCCATGACCTTGGGGCCGCACCGCTCGCGGCCTCATCGAGGGGCAAGGAGCGGCCCTGAGGCCCGGAGTCTCAGGTGAGGTGCAAGACGCGAAAAGCGCCCCGCTCCTCCCGCGCAGGGAGGAGCGGGGCGCTCTCGCGTGTGCGTGGCTACCGCTGGTCGGACGGGAGGTCCGGCCGCGGGGTGTGCCTGGCCTTGAAGCCGGCCACGGCTGCCAGCGCGGTCGGCAGCAGCGGCAGCGTGATCGCCTCCACCCAGTCGGGCAGCCACGAGATGAGCGACGGGTCGTTGCTGACCGCCTGCAGCACCGCCATACCGGCGACACCGGACAGGTAGGACACCAGGGTCATCGCCTTGACCTTGGTCTCGACCGGCGGCTTCGAGTAGGTGATCTGGGGATCTGCGTGCATCTGTGCCCCTCCTCCGGGACAGCCCGCCACTACGGCGGGGAGATTCAACGAATCGGGGAAACTGGTCAGCCGCGGGGCGGCCACGACCACTGGCCGTGGTCCGTACCCTCGGTACGGGAAGTCGCCCAGTACGAGTTGTTGCCGTCGAGGAGCACCTGGAGGTTCACGGTCTTCTCGGCGCCCTCGAACGTCCGAACGACAACGGCCGGGTAGACCTCGCCCAGCTTGACGGGGGCACGCACGACGCTCTGGCCGCCGAACGACTGCATCGACTCCAGGTTGATCATGCTGACGTCGTGGCCGGACAGCTTGTAGTGGACGATCCGGCCGAGCGTCGGCTTCTGGCTCGTCTCGGGGATGGGGGTGGACATGGGTCCTCCTTCGTAGGCTGAAAGCGGGATAGCTATCAACGGTGGAACATGCTGATCTTGGCCATCGAGACCTTCTCTACGACCGCCGCAGCGGCGCTCGGGTTGAACACCCGCATGCGCAGCTGGTTCTTGCTGTCCAGCGAGAACTGGCCGCCCACCGACTGCTCCACCCGGCCATTGGCGTCGGCGCGGAAGCTGAGCCGCCAGGCGTCGTCCTCGAACTGCTTGCCGTCCCGCGAGTAGCGCGACCACGCCACGTCGATCTCCGAACCCGGGGCCAGGCCGCGGACCTTCACCAGGCCGTCAACGATGCACCAGCGGCTCGCGCTGGCCAGGATCGCGACACCGTCCGCGCCGTGCGCGTTCGGGTCGTCGGCGTACTCGGTGTGCCAGCGCACCGCCAGCTCGCCGCTGGCCGGGACGTCCTGGTCCTCACCGGCACCCAGAGAGATGACCTCGGGCACGTCTTCCTCCTGCTGCTTGATCGGGGTTCCGGGGCTCTTGATCAGCGCCGCGACGTTCGCCCGGAACGTGGACATGTTGAGACTGTGCGGGTCGGGCTTTTGGAGGTTGACCTCCTTGTGGCCCATCACCCTGGACGCGGGCAGGCCCCATTCGCGGCAGATCTCGGCGCACAGCGCGTGGTAGGCGTCGATCTGCACGGCAGGCCACGGTGTGCGGCCGTCGTTCTCGGCCTCGATGCCGATCGAGCACGAGTTGGTGTGGTGGCCGCTCGTGCTCGGCGCGTTGTGCCAGCACCGCCCAGCGGCGACAACCCAGATCCGGCCGGTGTGCTGCAGCCAGATGTGCGACAGCGGCCCGTCGAGCCCTGGGCGGCCGTTCACGACGATGTGCCGGTCATTCCATCCGGCGGTGTGGTGGCACACCACGCCCTCGACGGATGGCTGCGGCCCGTGTCCACGGGACTTCCACCCGCCCACCTCCGTCACCGGGAAGCCCGTCTTGCGGGCGACGTCGGCGAGTTGCGTCAGCCACGGCATGTCAGTTGTCTCCCTTGGTCGTCCATTGGTCAGCCCCTGGTGAGCTGAATCAGCGCGATCACCGCTCCCGCCACAGCCACCAGCACCGTGACGACGGCGATAATCTGCCGGGTCCGCTCGGTGAGCTGGGAGCGCGTCACCGCCTCCCGCTCAACGGCGTCCAGGCGTGCCTCCATCGCCGCATCCCGGGCCTCGGCAGCTGCGCGGTCCTGCTCGACCCGCTGCGCCAGCTTCGCGTGCTGATCGTTCGCCTGTTCCAACTGCTGTAGAAGGAGGGCGATTTGACCGTTGACCTGGGCGAACCCCACTTCAAGGAGTCGCCGTACCTCCGCCAATGCGAGTGCCAGGTTGGGCGTCTCCTCGCTCATACCGTCGCAGCGCCCATCTCGGTCGGCATCCCCATGAACGCATCAGGAGGCTTGAGCAGGAAATTGGGCTCCAGAGGCGTCCCCGTCGAGCGCGCCCACTTCACCGCCTGGCGCCGCGACTCCACACGGATCGGGTCGAGCTGGGCCTCCCGGATCGGGTCCAGCGGGTCCACGGGTGCGACCCTCCGCGACCCCACGAAGGCGAGAGCGCCCTGCCGGTCTGCCACGCTGGCGGGCTCCAACCTGAGCCGGTGCTTCTTCACCGCCGCGATTCGTATCAGGTGCGCTTCGAGCCGGTCCTTGTCCGAAACGCCAGGCGTCCAGCAGGTGGGCATGCCGCGCGTCACCGACAGAACCTTCGCCGATGCAGGATCCATGAGCGCGAGTGGGTCGTCCTCGCGCGGAATGTAGCCCTCGTGCAAGATGACGTCGAGCAAGGTGTCCTTGTCGTCCGGGTCGATGCCGTACTCGGCGCTTCGCCACTCCAGGCTGGAGTGCGGGAACGTCTTGAGGAACCTGCTGCCGTCCGTCTTGACGACCGCGACACCCCACAACGGCTCAGCACCCATCGGGTTGGCGCGGGTGGCGTCCTTCTGTGAGAAGTACACGGGGCCGTACGACAGTTCGGTATCCCACAGAGTCCAGGTCAAAGGCATAGTCATGCGCTCCCGTTGTGTCGATGGGCCCACCAATAGATCGCCTTACCGGACCGGACCCCGCCGCCGTCCGACCACGAGATCAGGAACGACGTCTGCGTGGAGAACTCGATGGCCCAGTAGAAGTTGGGGCGCAGATCGGGGTTCTCGGTCATCGCGCCGTCGCGCAGCACCGCGACCGGACCCATGTTCCCCTGCATCGTGGGCCCGTAATTGATCTCCATGCCGGTCCAGCCCGGGCTGGCGATCCTCGATCCGGCGTGGACGCCCCACGTGTTCGAGGCGAAAGCAGCGTCCCACCACTTGCCGTAGTGGGTGGTCATCCCGGACGCGTCGAACCACATGTACTGGTTGTCGGACGTGTCGTTTTCGTAGCCGATGCGGCTGTAGTCCTCAGCCGACTCCAGGAACCCGCCGTTGGAGCCGGAGTTGTTCGGGTTCAGCACTTCCAGCTTCGTCCAGCCTGCCGCCACGGTGAGGAACGTCCGCGCTGTCTGGCCCTGGTTCGTGCCGGACGTGATCCGGAATGTCGCCTCACCAGCGAAGTCGGTGTCTGACGTCCACAACCGGCTGTAGTTGGAGTTGCCAGCTGGGTAGAAGCGCATGTCCAGCGTGGCCGGGTCGATCACGATGCGCTTCCCGGTCGTACCCGTCCGGATCACGCTGCCCGTGATCGTCTTGCCGCTGATCGCATCAGCGGCGATCTTCGCCGCAGTGATGGCGTTCGCGGCGATCTTGTCGGCTTCGATGGCGTTCGCCGAGATGTGCGCCGCCTGGATCGCCCCTGCCTTGATCTTGTCCGCCTCGATCGCGTTCGCCTGGATATGGCCAGCCTGGATCTCCAGTGCCCGGATCAGGCGCCCCGTGATGGAGTCGGCGGTGATCTTCGCGTCGCCCGGTATCGACCCGTCGATGATGTGCTCGGCACCGTCGATGACCTCGCCGATCAGGTCCGTATCCACCAGCGGCGTCACCGCCACAGTGACGTGCACAGACTGCGCCGACTCGTTGCCCGACCGGTCCACGGCGGTAAGCCAGATTTCCCGATCGGCGTTGTACGGCTGGCCCGGGATCACCTCCGTCCCGGCCGCATCCAGATAGCCGACGCGGGCGCCGATGTCGGCCGGGTCGAGCGGGTCCTTCATCCAGACGTGCACGCGCTCCAGGTCGATCGGCATCGCCTCGCCAGCGCTGCCCAGCCCGTTCCACTCGACATGGATGACGCCCAGCCGCGCGGCCACGACCGGCGTTGACGGCACCGGCGGCGGTGTCGCGTCGTCCGGAACCAGCTTCACCACCTGGTCGGAGAAGACGCCCTTCACCCCGGCTGAGGTAGCCCGCACCTTCCAGGCGTACTCCCAGCCGACCACCAGCGGCGAGATCGTCGCCGTGCGGTCGCCGGACGCGGTCTGCCCGACCAGCAGCCACAGCTCGCCCGCCAGGTTGCGGCGGGCGTACAGCTCGTACCCGTCGATGTCGAGGGCGACGCCGTTCACGTCCTGCGTGACCGGCGACCAGGTGACCGTGGCCTGCCCGCGGGCGTACCCGTGCTCATCCAGGTACGCCGCCGGCTCGACGATGACGCCCAGCGGCGCGGCCGGGACCCGGTCGTGG
>NZ_JBFAMX010000618.1:0-6154 GCF_040659615.1 Nonomuraea sp. NPDC049784 | reverse complement strand
GTCACGTGGCCGATGCGGGTGCGCCCCGTCGCCATGAGGTGGCGGGCGGCCAGCGCTCCGCCGCCCTCGTCGTCCGGGATGATCGAGATGTCCGAGTCGTCCGTGGACTGCGTCATCGCGTACACGACGGGAACGGGCAGGTCGCGGCCGATCCCAGGCCGCGGCTCCGTGCGGCGCCCCGTGACGATGATGCCCTCGACGCGCCTGGCCAGCAGGCGCTCGACATAGTGCCGTTCCCTGATCGGGTCGTCGCGCGTGTCGCACATGAACACCGAGATCTGGCCCGCGCCCAGGGCGTCCTCGGCACCCAGCATCACCGGGATGCTGAAGCGGCCGAAGCTGTCGCCCGTGACCAGGCCCACCGTGTACGTGCGGCCCGCCAGCAGTCCCTGGGCCAGCGGATTGGGCCGGAAACCGAGCCGTTCGGCGGCGGCGAGCACCCGGTCGCGGGTCTCGGTCCGCATCCGGCCGCGCCCGTTGAGCGCCTTGGACGCGGTGCCGATCGACACGTCGGCGGCCGCCGCGACGTCCCTGATCGTGACGGTTCTCGTTGTCCCATCGGAAAGGTTGGCCAACCGAGTCCCCTTTCGCGGTTACACCTTATTGCGCACAAGCATCCCCTTGACCTGTGATGTATCACACCTTACCCTCCGTTTGAGAAAACCTATTCCCAAGGTTTTCTCAATGAGGTTAGAGGTTGAGGAGCTAGATGCAGCAGAGTCCTGTCATTCCGTCCGGCCGGACAGTGTGGCGGCCGCTCGGGATCCAAGACGTGGTCATCACCGGCGGCCCGTTCGCGCGGTGGCAGCAGATCAACCACGAGGCCAGCATCCCGCTGGGCCTGGAGCAGATGGAGCGCTCGGGCGCTCTGCCCAACCTGCGGCGAGCGGGAGGGGAGGGCGAGGGGCCGTTCCAGGGCTACCGGTTCCAGGACTCCGACCTCTACAAGCAGCTCGAGGCGATCTCCTGGGAGCAGGTCCGCGCGCCCGAGCCCGGGTACGGCGAGTTCGCCGACCAGGCGGCGGCCGTCCTGAAGAAAGCCCAGCGGGCCGACGGCTACCTCAACTCGCACTACCAGGTCGTCAAACCGGACAAGATCTACGCCGAGCTCGAGTACAGCCACGAGATGTACTGCGCGGGCCACCTGTTCCAGGCGGCGGTGGCGGCCGCCCGTGCCGGGATCGGCGAGGGGGTGGTCGAGGTCGCCAGGCGCTTCGCCGACCACCTGGTCGACGTGTTCCTGACCGGCGGGAACGACGGCATCGACGGCCACGCGGAGGTCGAGACCGCGCTGGTCGAGCTCTACCGGGTGACCGGCGAGCGCGCCTACCTGGACCTGGCGTCCAAGCTGATCGACAACCGCGGCAAGGGCCTCATCAAGGACAGCGGCATGGGCATGCTGTACGCCCAGGACCACCTGCCGGTACGCGAGGCCGACACCGCGGTGGGCCACGCCGTGCGCCAGCTCTACCTGGAGGCCGGCATCGTCGACGTCTACCTGGAGACCGGCGACGAGTCGCTGCTGGAGTGCTCGCTGCGCCGCTGGGAGGACATGGTCGCGACCAAGACGTACATCACGGGCGGCCTCGGTTCGCGCCACGACGGCGAGGCGTTCGGCGAGCGGTACGAGCTGCCGCCCGACCGCGCCTACAGCGAGAGCTGCGCGGCCATCGCCAGCATCCACTGGAACTGGCGGCTGCTCCTGGCCACCGGCCAGGGCCGCCACGCCGACCTGATCGAGCGCACGCTCTACAACGCCTTCGCCGCCTCGACCTCGGCCGACGGCCTGCGCTTCTTCTACGTCAACCCGCTCCAGCGCAGGGACGACCTCGTCGAGGACGCCTACCTCGGGCGGCGCAGGGAGTGGTTCGCGTGCGCCTGCTGCCCGCCGAACATCATGCGCCTGGTGTCCTCGCTCGGCGCCTACGTGGCCACCACGACCGATTCCGGTCTCCAGCTGCACCAGTACGTTCCGGGGACGGTCGGCGGGAAGATCCGGGTCGAGACCGAGTACCCGTGGGACGGGCTCGTCCGCATCACGGTCGAGGAGGCGGGCGAATGGGAGCTCGCCCTGCGCATCCCGGCCTGGAGCGAGGCCACATACGTCGACGACCGGCCGGCCCGGGCCGCCGAAGACGGATATTTCCGTACCCGCCGTAACTGGCAGAGCGGTGACACGGTCGAGCTGCGGCTCGACATGACGCCCCGGCTCACCTACCCCCATCACAAGATCGACGCGGTCAGGGGCTCCGTGGCGCTGGAGCGCGGACCGCTCGTCTACTGCTTCGAGAACATCGACCAGCCCGAAGGCGTGGAGGTGGACGACCTCGCCCTGAGCCCGCAGGCTCCGCTGCGCGTGAAGCCCGTCGACGACCTCGAGGGCGTCGGCCGGACCGTACTGATCGAAACCGATGCCACCGCCGTGCACCAGCCGAACGGTGGCCTGCTGTACACCACGAAACCCCTGGCGACCACCACCAGCGTGACCGCGACCGCCGTCCCCTACTTCCAGTGGGACAACCGTGACGGCGGCGCGATGCGGGTGTGGATCCCCCTCGCGTAAGGAAAGACGCGGATGAGAAGACGCGACCTGTTGAAGCTGGGCGGGCTCGCCGCCCTCGGCGCCACGGCGGCGGCCTGCGGCGACGGCTCGGGCTCCGGCTCGGCCGGGAACGTGCAGCTGCAGTTCATGTACTGGGGCTCGACGTTCGAGAAGGCGGCCGTCGAGCGCATGCTCAAGCAGTACGAGCAGAAGCACGCGGGGGTGAAGGTCAAGCCGCTGTACACGCCCGACGAGTACGACGTGAAGCTCAACACGCTCGTGGCCAGCAACCGGCTTCCGGACGCCGGGTATGTGCCGCTGGCGATGTCGTACCGCCTGGGCCAGCAGGGCAAGCTGGTCAACCTGTTCCCCTATTTGAAGAAATATCCGCAGCTGGCCGGCTACCTGCCGGACGCGTACCTGTGGAGCGGCCAGGACAACCTGCACGGTGTCGCGACGGCCAACGAGATCGAGCTGCTGTGGTTCAGCAAGTCCGCCGTCGCGGCCGCCGGTGTCACGCCGCCTGCCGACGCCGCCTCCGCCTGGACCTGGGACCAGCTCGTTGAGAACGCCTACAAGCTGACGGTCGACCAGAACGGCAAGCACCCGGACGAGTCGGGCTTCGACCCGAAGCAGATCAAGCAGTTCGGCATCTCCAGCAGCATCACCTACGGCGCGGCCTGGTACGGGTTCCTGCGCAGCAACGGCGTGGACTTCGCCGACGAGACCGGCAAGAAGTGCCTGCTCGACACGCCCGAGGCGATCCAGGTGTTCCAGAACCTGCAGGACCTCGTCTACAAGCACCGCGTCGCGCCCGGCCCGGGCCAGCTCGCCGCGACCGGCGACGACGCGCCGGGCACCAACATCCTGCTCAAGACCAAGCGGGTGGCCATGGTGGTGGACGGCCACTGGAGCCTGCTCGACATGAACGAGAGCAAGGTGGACTACGGCATCGGCGTGCTCCCCAAGTACAAGGAGCCGTTCACCGCCAGCCAGGTGGCGGGCGCGTCGGCGGTGTTCGCGGGGAGCAAGCACGAGCAGGAGGCGGTCGAGCTGTTCGCCTTCCACAACGACCCGCGCTACGTCGACCTGTTCGCCAAGGGCCTGTGGATGCCGCAGGAGAAGAAGTACTACGAGGAGCAGGCGTCCGTCGACTCTTGGACGAAGAACGAGCTGCACCCGGCGGAGTTCCGCACCGCCGTCGTGGACTACGCCCGCGACCACGGCGTGCCCACGTTCGGCAACCGCGTCAAGAACATGTCCTCCATCAGCAGCGACGTGCTGGCCCCCGCGCTCCAGGAGATCGAGACCGGCAAGCGCCCGGCCGCGGAGATCCTCAAGGAAGTCACGCCGAAGATCACCAGCATGCTCCAGGGCTGGCAGCACACCCAGGAGCTCTGATGCGCCGCCTCGAGACACGCTGGGGCATCCTGATGGCGCTCCCCGCCATCCTGGGGTTCGTCATCTTCACCATCGGGCCCATGGTGGCCTCGGCGTTCTTCAGCATGACCGACTGGACGATCGGCGCCAGCCCGTCGTTCATCGGCCTGGACAACTACGCCACGATGGTCCACGACGACCTGTTCTGGAAGTCGCTGAGCACCACCACGTACTACACGCTCGGCGCGGTCCCGCTGGTGCTGATCGTCAGCTTCGCCGTGGCCATGCTGCTCAACCAGAAGGTGCGCGGCTTGGCGCTCTGGCGGACGATCTTCTACCTGCCGACGCTCGTCCCGGCCATCGCGAACGTCGTGCTCTGGATCTGGATCTTCAACCCGGACTTCGGCCTGCTGAACTCCCTGCTCCGGCAGGGCGGCCTGCCCGGCTCCCAGTGGATCTACGCCGAGTCGACGGCCGTCCCCTCAATGATCATCATGAGCACCTGGGGCTTCGGCAACACCATGGTGATCTTCCTGGCCGGGCTGCAGGGCGTGCCGAGGCACCTGTACGAAGCCGTGTCGATCGACGGCGGCGGCGTGTGGCGGCGCTTCTGGCACGTCACGCTGCCGATGATGACGCCGACCATCTTCTACAACCTGGTGGTCGGTGTCGTCGGCACCTTCCAGGTCTTCAACCAGGCGTACGTGATGACCGAGGGCGGGCCGAACCACGCCACGCTCTTCTACGTCTACTACCTGTTCCGCAAGGCGTTCACGGAGAGCGAGATGGGTTACGCCAGCGCGCTCGCCTGGACCCTGTTCATGATCATCATGGTGGTGACGTTCCTGATGTTCAGAAACGCCCGCCGCTGGGTCTACTACGAGATGGCAGGCGCACGATGACCGCCCTGGCAACCCCGGACAAGACCCGCGCGGCCCGGGTGGCTCCCACCGAGGGGTTGCGCAAACCTCGCAGGTACGGCCGGGCTCTGCTGTACGTGGCGCTGGTGGCGGGGTCGATCCCGACCCTGCTGCCGTTCGTGTGGCTCGTGCGCAGCGCTCTCATGCAGGACGCGCAGATGTTCGTCTCGCCGCCCCAGTGGATCCCCTCGCCGTTCCAGTGGTCGAACTTCACCGAGGCGCTCACCACCCAGCCCTTCGCCCGCTACTTCCTCAACACGCTGGTCATCGCCGTCATCAGCGTCCTCGGCACGGTGCTGACCTGCGCGGTCGCGGCCTTCAGCTTCTCCCGGCTGCGCTGGCGCGGGCGCAACGTCGTCTTCGCGCTGCTGCTGAGCGGCGTGATGCTGCCGTACGCGGTGACGCTCATCCCGACGTTCGTCATGTGGCAGGAGCTCGGCGCGATCGACACGATCGCGCCCCTCACGGTGCCCAGCTGGTTCGCCGGGGCGGGCGGGGGAGTGTTCAACATCTTCCTGCTCAGGCAGTTCTTCCTGACGATCCCGTTCGAGCTGGACGAGGCCGCCTACATCGACGGGGCCTCCCCGTGGCGGGTGTTCTGGACGATCGTCATGCCGCTGTCCAAGCCCGCGATCATCGTGGTGACCATCTTCACGTTCATCGGCACCTGGAACGACTTCCTCGGGCCGCTCCTGTACCTGCAGAACGAGGAGAACTACACGCTGTCGCTGGGGCTGGCCTCGTTCCAGAGCATGTACATCACCCAGTGGGGATACCTCATGGCGGCGTCGGCGGCGGTGATCGCGCCGATCATCGCGCTCTTCTTCTTCCTGCAGCGGTACTTCATCGAGGGCGTCACACTGACGGGCATCAAGAACTAGGCACCGGTCGCGGCGGCCCGCGCCCGCGCCAGCGTGGCGAGGGCGCGGGGGAAACCGGGCAGGCGGCCGGCCAGCGCGTCCAGGACGGAGAGCAGCACGCGCGCCGGGATACCGCGTGCCGCGAGCATCTCCGCCATCCAGCCCACGAAGGAGGCGAACAGCTCGGGGTCGTCGACATACAGAGCGGCCCGTAGGAAGTCGACGATGTACGCGACGTCATCGGCGGTGTGTCCGAGCTGGTGCTCCGCGTAAGCCGCCTCCATCTCGGGGACGCGCCGGGTCAGCTCATCCACGACGCCTCTCACCAGGTCCCCGGCGGACCTGGTGAGAGTGGCGTACTCGTGGCCGGCCAGGTGCGGCGGCCGCCTCTGAAGGCTTCCCGCCGGACCGGGCCGACCAGCTCGCCGCCGTCTCCGCGGGCCTGCTGAGCC
>NZ_JBFAMX010000617.1:0-6155 GCF_040659615.1 Nonomuraea sp. NPDC049784 | reverse complement strand
CTCCCGACGGCACCCAGAACGGCGCCCCCATCCCCGCCGCGGAGTCCACGGGCGCGCCCGTCAGTGCCACCCACGCGCCGTCATGGAACAGCAGGCGCGCCATGCCGAGCGTCAATTCGATCCCGGCCAGCCCCTCCACGTTGCCCACGAGCCTGTTGGCCAGCCGCAGACTCGTCGCGTCGGCCGCTCCCGAGCGGGGCACCCCCAGATGGGCGAAACCGGGCCGCCCCAGGTCCTGGACGGTCGCATAGGGGCCCGGCGCCAGTACTTCGATCATGTCGGCCGGAACCGCACGCGCATGCCCGGCCTGAACAGTGAGGGCGGGTCGGCCGCCACGTCCCACACCCGCACGGACGTGCGCCCGAGCAACCGCCACCCGCCCGGCGAGGCGGTCGGATAGACGGCGGAGTACGGCCCCGCCACCGCCACCGACCCGGCCGGCACCGACGTGCGCGGCGTGTCCAGCCTGGGCATCTCCAGCACCGGATCCAGCCCTGTCAGATAGGCGAACCCCGGGGCGAAGCCCAGCCACCCCACCACCAGCTCACGCCCCGAATGCCGGGAGATCACCTCGTCCACCGTGATCCCCGCCAGCGCCGCGACGGAATCGAGATCCGCGCCGTCATAGACGACGGGAATCGTCACGACCGTCCCCTCGGCCGCCTTCGCACCATCCTTGCCGCGCTCCCGGGCGACGACCTCGGCCAGACGCGCCCGCAACCGCCCCTGATCCGCCCCCGGAGCCAGCACGAGCACGGTCTCGGGCCCGGGCACGATCTCGGCCACCCCCGCGGGCCGATCCGCCCGCAGCGCCGCGTCAAGCCGGTGCGACAACTCCAGCGAGCCGGTCTCCACGAGCAGCCCGTGCTCCCCGGCTGTACGGATCACGCGAACGCCTGCAGGACCACTCCGGCCGCCAGCAACGCGTCCCGCACTCCCTGCGCCAGCCGGACGGCGTCAGGCGTGTCTCCGTGAACGCAGATGGAACGGGCGGAAATTGGTACGGAACTCCCGTCAACGGCCGTCACAGAGCCTTCCACGGCCATCTGGCAGGCACGTGCGGCCACCGCGGCGGGGTCGTGGATGACCGCGCCCGGCTCCCTGCGCGACACCAGCATGCCCTTGGGGGTGTACGCCCGGTCGGCGAACGCCTCGTTCACCGTCGGAACGCCCTCGGCCGCCGCCACCGCGTGCACCGCCGAGCCGGGCAGCGTGAGCACCGGCAGCGAGGGGTCATAGTCCGTCACCGCGTCGATCAGCGCCGCGGCCTGCACCTCGTCGCGGCAGATCCGGTTGTAGAGCGCGCCGTGCGGCTTGACGTAGGAGACCCGGCCGCCCATCGCCTTGGCGATGCCGTCGACCGCCGCGATCTGGTAGAGCACCTCGGCGCACAGCTCCTCCGGCTCGACGTCCATCTCCCTGCGCCCGAAGTGCGCCAGATCGCGATAGGACACCTGCGCCCCGATCGTCACCCCGCGGTCGACGGCCGCCGCGCACGTACGTCTGATCGTCACGGGGTCGCCCGCGTGGAAGCCGCACGCCACGTTGGCGCTCGTGACGATGTCGAGCAGTGCGAGGTCGTCGCCGAGCCGCCAGATCCCGAAGCCCTCGCCCAGGTCCGCGTTGAGGTCGATCACCATGGCAGTAGAGGCTATCCCGGCGCCTGTCCCGGCGTGGCGAACAATGGCTGAGTTGCCGTGCCCACCTGGCCTGTCTCGCCGTACGAGGCAGATCGCGTACCTAGATTTCGTCGGGAATGTCGGCGATGTCGTCGAGCGCGGCCGCCAGCTCGTCCGGGTCGTCGCCGATCCGCTCGGCGATCTCGATCAGCACGTGGAGCACGTCGTGACGGTCGTGGCCGAGGTCCAGCAGACGCTGCGCGGCCTCCCAGAGCTGCGGCGGGTCGCCCTCCCACAGCCGGGTGGCGATCTCCTCGTGCCAGGCCAGGTGCTCCTGGTCGATCGTGCCGCCGTGGTCGATCTCGAGCAACGTGCGCCGGTCGGCCTCGTCGGCCGGGTTGAGCTTGTCGAGCTCGATCCCGTTGTGCGTGCCCTGCAGGAACGGGAACGCGAAGGCCCGCCTGGCCAGCGCCGAAAGGTCGCCGTCCGGCAGCAGCCGCTCCAGCAGCGGCCGGTCGAGCCCGAACGACGTCGGGTCGCGGTAGGCCTCGGGGAACTTGCCGATCGCCTCCCACACCGCGTCCAGCGTGGCCTTGAGCCCCTGCTCGGGCAGGCCCGTGCGGGCGGCGGCGAAGCGCACCCACGCCGACAACACGTGCGGCATCGCCTCCTGCTCGGCCACGCTCAGCATCACCTTGCGCGGCAGCCAGTCGAGCAGGAACGTTTCACACTTGGTCGGGCTGACCCGCAGCGGCCGGTTGAAGTCCTGGTCGCAGCCGTAGTCGATGATGTGGTCGGCGCAGCGCGAGGCCGCCGAGGGGTCGGACAGGTGCTCGGCCGCGTCGGACGCCAGGAACTCCGCCGCCAGCATGGCCCGCCGCTCCCTGCTGTACGGGGCCTCGGTGTGCAGCGGCGCCGGCCTCTTGCGCCCCGGCGGCAGCGCCTTGAGCCTGGCCCGGGCGAAGGCGTGGTAGGCGCTGTAGCTGTCGCTGACGGGCGGCGGCGTCTTCGGCTCCCGCGTGGCCTTCATGGCCGACTCCAGCAGCGCCCTGGCCTGGTCGGGCTCGATCTCCTCGAACAGCAGCAGCGGATTGCCCGCCGCCTCGGCCCTGGCCTGCTCCAGCAGCTTGTCGACCTGCGAGGACACCCAGGCGTCGCGGGCCATGCCGCTCATGTTGTAGTCGACGACCATGACCAGCGCGTGGCGGTCCGCGGGGAGCGAGTCCTCGTTCCAGCGGTAGGCGAAGGTGCAGATCACCGTGTCCTGGTCGCCGTACGCGTCGCGGGAGACGTAGCACCCGGCCGGCTTCACCGCGCCCACCCGGTCGGCCCAGCCCGGCCTGGCCACCCCCGACTCCATCATCGCCAGCGCCGCGCCCTCGGCCTTGGCGCCCTGGCGGGCCGTGCCGAGATAGGCCAGGCAGATCAGCAACGTCAACGAGGCCGGCGTGCCGGCCTTGGCGGCGTAGTCGACCAGCCCCTCCCCGAGCACCTGCTCCACGTCACCGCCCCTGACCCGCCTGCCCCACCAGGCACCGATCATGTCGGAGACCATCAGTTCCGCGTCCAGTGGGGTGCGTACGGCCAGCAGCTCGCGAGCCGCCTGCACCATCTCCTTGAACACGTCGTCTGGCGGGGTGCTCTCCCGGGGATCTCGTCGGTGTCGGCGCACACCCTCACTCTCTCGTATTCCAGGCGCAAACGGTGCTTAGAACTCGGCCTGGTGACCCCGATGTTATCGGGGACTTCCGGATGGGACTTAACTGGACTTCCGGGCCTTCTTTGTCTTACCGGGAACTTCGGGGCGGAGGCGCTGAGTTGACGATCGCGAGCAGGTGCTCGCGAGCGATGCGCTCCACGATCTCCGGCGTCGCCGAGACGCCGAGATGCTGCGCACACGCGCACACGTCGGCCACACAGCGGTCGATCGTGTCCACGGGCACGGTCAGGAACTCTTCGGCCAGCCTGAGACTGACCGGCTCCCGCAGGAACCGTGTGGCCAGAGCGAGCATAGGTGTGAGATTCCTCTGGAGACCTAGGGGCAAACCCCCAGGAATGTCTGCAGGGCGACTTGCGCTCTCATTTCACCTTTTCTCGGGCGCGTGTCAAGGCTCCGCGATGGTTGTGTTCACTTCACCCGGTGGCCATTCATGCGAAGCTGTCTCCATGCGCATCCAGCTCGCCCAGCGGAGTGAGGCAGACGAGCTCCTCGGCCGCAGCCCTCTCGCCCTGCTCGTCGGCATGCTTCTCGACCAGCAGATCCCTATGGAGTGGGCGTTCACGGGGCCGTATACGATTTCCCAGCGGCTGGGGCACGACCTCACCGCCGGGGAGATCGCCTCGTACGATCCGGAGGCGTTCGCCGCGCTGCTGGCGGAGAAGCCGGCCGTGCACCGCTACCCCAAGTCCATGGCGGCCAGGATCCAGCAGCTCGCGGCCTATCTCGTCGAGCACTACGACGGTCAGCCGGAGAAGATGTGGGCCGGCGCGGCTGACGGCAAAGAGTTGTTGAAACGACTGATGGCCCTTCCGGGATACGGCAAGCAGAAGGCCCAGATTTTTCTGGCATTGCTGGGGAAGCAGCTGGGGGTCCAACCGTCAGGCTGGCGTGAGGCGGCCGGACTCTATGGCGAGGAGGGGTCACACCGGTCGGTCGCCGACGTGCTCGACGCCGACAGCCTGGCCCGCGTGCGGGCCGCCAAGCAGGAGGCGAAGCGCGCGGCCAAGTAGTTGGGGCCGGGACTCGGCTCCCGGCAATCTGGCGCTGTAACCTGATCTTGCTGCGCAACGTGGAGCGACTTTGACAGGATGCGTAGACCCTAAAGGCGACCGGGCCGCGACGGGGGCTTCCGTCCACACCTACCCATCGCCGATGATGTACTGCAGAATCCGGTCGCCCGGAGCTGCGCTACGCCGATACACAGTTATGGAGATGTGCCGCGTGGGAGACCCTGGCACGCGACGGAGGTGCCGACCATGAGCGCCGAGACCTCCGTTCCCCGTCCCCGGGAGTCGGATGTGGACATCTCAGACTCCGCCCTCTTCCAGGGCATGCTGTCGGAGGCCGAGTTCGCCTTCGCGTTCTTCGACGGCGATGGCCGCATCCAGCGGGTCAACGACGTGTTCAGCGATGTCGTCAACGTGCCCGCCGAGCGGATGGCCGGCAGGCAGCCCGCCGAGGTGCTCGCCGCCGACCTCAGCCAGATCATCACCCACGCCGTGCAGGCCGTCATCGAGAGCGACGCGCCGGTCACCGAGAGCCGCGTGCGCGTGCGGTCGGCGGAGGGCGACACCAGGCACTGGTCGCTGTCGTTCTCGCCGGTCCACAACGAGGCGGGCGAGCTGCGCGCGATCACGCTGATCGGGCAGGACGTCACCGAGAGCCGCCAGACCGAGGAGGCGCTGCGCCGCAGCGAGGAGCGCTACCGCTCGCTGGTCGAGGCCCAGTCGCAGCTGGTCTGGATCACCTCGCCCACCGGCGCCGTCGTCGAGGACGCGCCGCAGTGGCGCGCCATCACCGGCCAGGGACTGGAGGAATACCTCGCCAGCGGCTGGCTGGAGGTCGTCCACCCCGAGGAGCGCCAGCAGACCGAGGAGGCCTGGAAGGAGGCTCTGCGCGGGCGCACCATGTTCGAGTGGAACTACCGCGTGCGCACGCGCGCCAGCGGTTATCGCCACTTCGAGGTGCGGGCCGTGCCGATCATCAGGCACGGCAGGGTCGTCGAATGGGTCGGCGCCAACACCGACGTCACGCCGCAGCGCGAGGCCGAGGAGATGCGCGGCAGGCTGACCGACCAGCTCGGCGCCGCCGCGCTGCGCACGGCCCGGCTCCAGGGCGCCACCGCCCAGCTGGCCGAAGCCCTGACGGTCGAGCAGGTCGTGCAGGTCATCATCGACGTCGGCCGCACCGCGCTGGCCGCCGACCGCTCGGCCGTGGCGCTGCTCGACCCCGACCGCGCGGCGCTCAAGCTGATCAACGGCGAGGGCATCCTGGAGGCCTCCGGGGTCACCGGCGACGAGATCCCGCTGTCCCACTCCAACGTGATGACCATGGCGGTCAACAGCCGCAGGCCGGTCTTCGCCGAGTCGCCCGAGTCGCTGAAGGCTCAGCTGCTCGAGGCTGGCGACGACGAGGAGGTCCTGGCAAACTTCCTCACCCACGGCGATGAGCGGGCCTGGGTCGGCCTACCGCTGCTGGCGGCGGGCCGGGCACTGGGAGCGCTCCGATTCTCCTTCACGAGGCCACAGAAGATCTCCCAGGAGGACGGCGTCTTCCTGGAGGCACTGGCCGGCCAGTGCGCGCTGGCGGTCGAGCGGGCCACGTTGTTCGAGCGCGAGCACCGCACCGCCGAGACGCTCCAGCGCAGCCTGCTGCCCGACCGCCTGCCCGTGGTCAAGGGCCTGGTGCTGGCTCAGCGCTTCCGCTCGGGCAGCCGCCACGTCCAGGTCGGCGGCGACTGGTACGACGCGTTCGTGCTGCAGGACGGGCGCGTCGTGACCGAACGTTCTATCCGCTAGGATGGTGGCATGTCCAGC
>NZ_JBFAMX010000616.1:0-6158 GCF_040659615.1 Nonomuraea sp. NPDC049784 | reverse complement strand
GGCGCCGCACGTCGACTTCCAGCCCGTACGCGGCCAGCAGCCTTTCGGCGGTGGCGTGCACGGCCGCCGCGTCGATCAGCCCCAGCCGTCCCCTCGGCTCGCGGCCGAGGAGGAGGTTGCGGGCGATGCTCATGGTCGGTACGAGGTTCGTCTCCTGATGGATCGTGGCGATCCCGGCGCGTTTGGCGTCGGCCGGGCCGGTGAACCTGACCGGCTCGCCCAGGAGGCGCAGCTCGCCCGCGTCCGGCTGGTGCACCCCGGAGAGCACCTTCACCAGGGTCGACTTGCCCGCTCCGTTGCCGCCGATCAGCGCGTGCACCTCGCCTGGGCGCACGGACAGGGTGACGTGGTCGAGGGCGGTGACACCCTGGAACGTCTTGAGAACGCCTGCCACCTGTAGCACGGTTGCCTCCGCCTCGATCGTGGTCGAGGAAGGAAACATTATAGTAACGGGCTTGTCACATTCGATCAGAAGCGGACTTACGACGGGCGCGATCCGTGACGCGCCGTACTCCGGCCGGAGTCTTTGGGAGGGGTCCCGTGGTGAGGTGCCACCCCTGATCCGCCGTACTTCGGCCGGGCCCGGCCGAGGAGGGTCAGAACTGGGCGACGTGCAGGCGGACCCCGCGGGCGCTCAGGTCGTCGAGCACGTCGCGGGGTGCGGCGTCGTCCGTGACCAGGTGGTCGATCCGGTCGGGCGGCACCGTCTGGACCATCGTGTCCACGCCGATCTTGGTGTGGTCGGCCAGTACCACGACCTCCTCCGCGGCCGTCGCCAGCGCGCGGTCCACGCCCGCCACCTGCATGTTGGGCGTCGACAGCCCGCGTTCGGCGGTCAGGCCGTTACCTGAGATGAACGCCCTGCGTACCCGCAGCCCCGCCAGCGAGTGCTCGGCCGCGCTGCCCACCAGCGCGAGGATCGAGCCGCGCAGCGTGCCGCCGGTCAGCATCACCTCGACCCGCGGCGACCCGGCCAGCACCTGTGCGACCAGCAGCGAGTTGGTCACCACGGCCAGCTCGGAATGCCTGGTCAGGCGGCGGGCGAACTCCTGCGTGGTGGTGCCGGGACCGATCACGATCGCGTCGCCGTCCTCGACGAGCGCGGCCGCCAGGTCGGCGATGGCGCCCTTCTCGGCGGACTCCAGCGAGACCTTGTGTGCGTAACCGGCCTCGCGCGACAGCTCGCCCGGCAGGGTGGCGCCGCCGTGGTGGCGGTTGAGCAGGCCCTCCGACTCCAGCGCGCGCAGGTCGCGGCGGACGGTGACCTCGGAGGAGTGGACGGCCTGGGCGAGTTCGCGCAGCGACACCGCGCCGTTGGCGCGCACCAGCTCCAGGATGCGCTGCCGGCGTTCAGCGGCGAACACGGGCCTGCGTCCGTCGCTCTGCGTGTCGCTCACGTCCCGATCATAGTGGACGGGCCAAGATGCGTTCGCCTCTGACCGTATGAGAACGAATTTGATCGGAAATCTTGACCGGCTCGGTCCGCCGGTGCTTACTTTGGAGCATGTCAGGGTCAAAAGTTGTCCGAACCTGATCGGCGCGTTTCGAAAGGACCCCCCGTGCGTAAGCGCCTCGCGTTGTCGCTGGCCGTACTGATGTCCCTGTTATGGCAGCCGTCCCCCGCCACCGCCGCTCCCGACGCGGCCGCCGGCGCGCGGAACGGGCTGCGCGGTGACTACTACCTCGCCTCCGGGGCGGGGAAGTTCGACTTCGCCGAGCTTAAGGCGAGCGTTCTCGACCCCAGCCTGGAGCTGACAGACCTGAATCCGGCGTTCAAGCTGCTGACCGGCAGGGAGGACGACGTCTCCGTACGGTGGACGGGGCAGATCCAGCCCAAGTACTCCGAGACGTACACCTTCTCGATGATCGGCGACAACGGCTTCCGCCTGTGGGTGGACGGCAAGCCGATCATCGAGCACTGGGTGGACGACTGGGACCGCGAGCAGACCGGCACCCCGATCGCCCTGGAGGCGGGTAAGAAGTACGACTTGAAGGTCGAGTACTTCGAGCACTTCGGCGGCGCCAACCTCCGGCTGCGCTGGCAGAGTCCGAGCCAGCCGAAGGAGATCGTGCCCGTGGAGGCGTTCACGCTGCCCGAGGGCTTCGAGCCGCCCGGCCCGTCCGACGCCAGGGTGGACGCGGGCGGTGACGTCGCGACTCTCACGTTCGCCAAGGCTCTGAGCCCGCTCCCGGCGGACGCGGCGAGCAAGCTGGACATCACGGTCGCAGGCACCAAGTGGCCCACAAGCTCAGCAGTCCTGAAAAATCCGCAAACGGTCGAGCTGAAGCTGAAATATCCGATCCCGGCCAAGGCCGGCAGCACCATCCGCGCCGCCTACAACGGCGCCGGCGGCCTCGCCTACACCGACGGAACCCCCGTCGAGGCCTTCCCGTACGGCTTCGTGATCAACGGGTCCGGCTACATCCTGCGTACGAAGTGGGCCGACGACGTCAACCCGGCCAACCCGCTGCCCGAATATCCCAGGCCCCAGCTCGTCAGGGACCAGTGGCGCAGCCTCAACGGCAAGTGGCAGTTCACCCCGGCCAAGGCGGGCGAGGCCGCGCCCATCGGCCGTGACCTGCCCGAACGCATCGTGGTGCCGTACCCGGTGGAGTCGCAGCTGTCCGGCATCGGCCGGCACGAGGAGCGCATGTGGTACCGCCGGACGTTCGACGTGCCTCGCAACTGGCGCGGCGAGCGGCTGCTGCTGCACCTCGACGCGGTGGACTGGGACTCCACGGTGTACGTGAACGGCGAGCAGGTCGCCACCCACAAGGGCGGCTACGGCCGGATCACCGCTGACGTGACCGACGCGCTCAAGCGCAGTGGCCCGCAGGAGCTGATCGTCGGCGTGTACGACCCGACCGACGCGGGCACCCAGGCCATCGGCAAGCAGCGGCTCGACCCGAGCGGCATCTGGTACACCGCGAACTCCGGCATCTGGCAGACCGTCTGGATCGAGCCGGTCGGCAAGGAGCACATCGACCGCGTCGACACCGTGCCCGACCTGCGCGGCCAGGCCCTCTACGTGACGGTCCACGGCACGGGCGGCAAGGCCACGGTCGTCGCCAGGGACGGCCGCCGCGTCGTGGGCAAGGTGACCGGCCAGGTGGGCCAGGAGCTCAGGCTCCCGGTGCCGAACCCCAAGCTCTGGACCCCGGAGAACCCGCACCTGTACGACCTGGAGGTCGAACTCAAGGACGACAAGGTCGAGTCCTACTTCGGGATGCGCTCCATCGCGGTCGCCGGCAACCGGGTTCTGCTGAACGGCCGGCCCGTCTTCCAGCTCGGCCCCCTCGACCAGGGCTTCTGGCCCGACGGCATCTACACCCCGCCGACCGACGAGGCACTGCGGTACGACCTGGAGCAGACCAAGGCCCTCGGCTTCAACACCGTGCGCAAGCACGTCAAGGTCGAGTCCGACCGTTGGTACTACTACGCCGACAAGCTCGGCCTGCTGGTCTGGCAGGACATGCCGGCGGCGTTCCGCACGAATGACAGACCGCAGTTCGAGGCCGAGCTGCGCGAGCTGGTGGACCAGCACCGCAGCAGCCCGTCGATCGTCATGTGGGTGCCGTTCAACGAGGGCTGGGGACAGTATGACCAGGCGCGCATCGCCGACCTGGTCAAGAGCTGGGACCCGTCGCGCCTGGTGGACAACATGAGCGGGGTCAACTGCTGCGGCGCGGTGGACGGCGGCAACGGCGACGTCAAGGACTTCCACATCTACCCCGGCCCCGGCAACCCCGGCAAGCCGTCGGGGACGCGGGCGAACGTACTCGGCGAGTACGGCGGGCTCGGCCTGCCGCTGATCGGCCACACCTGGTCGGGCGGCGGCTGGGGCTACGCCGTCGAGCCCGACCCGGACGCCCTCACCACCCGGTACGTCGGGATGATCAACGAGCTCGCGCGGCTGCACGCCTGCGAGCAGCTCAGCGCCGCGATCTATACCCAGACCACCGACGTGGAGACCGAGCTGAACGGCCTGATGACGTACGACAGGGCGATCACCAAGCCGGACGTGAAGCGCGTGCACGACGCCAACACGGCACTGACGAGCGCCATCAACCCGCCCTGCACCTGAACACCCCCACTTGAAACACCGCACTTGAAACACCGCACCTGAAGCGGCGCACCTGAAACACCCTCACCTGAAACGCGCGTGAAGCTCGTGCTCGAACCGCGGGCGCCGAGTTCGCGCCTGAAGCGCGGGCGTGAACTCGGCGCCCGCGGGTGAAACGCCGGTCGCCCGGACCCCTGTGGTCCGGGCGCCGGGGCTGATAGGAAAGGAACCGCCATGACCCCCCATATCCGGACAGCCGCATTAGCGCTGGCCGTACTCCTCACCGCGGCCGCCTGCGCCAAGGCGGAGCAGCCGCAGAGCGCGCCCGCCACCGCCAGCACGGCGGGGCAGCAGGTCGTGCAGTCGCCCAGCGGCTCGGCCGGGCCGACGTGCACGCTCGACCAGTTCGGCGGCAAGAAGTTCGACCTCAAGACGGCCACGGTCGGCTTCTCCCAGTCGGAGAAGGAGGCCAACCCGTTCCGCATCGCCGAGACCAAGTCGATCAAGGACGAGGCGGCCAAGCTGGGCATCACCAATCTCAAGGTCACCAACGCCCAGTCGCAGTTCTCCAAGCAGATCACCGACGTACAGCAGCTCATCGCCCAGGGCGTACAGCTCCTCGTCATCGCGCCCCTGAACTCCGACGGCTGGGAGCCCGTGCTCCAGCAGGCCGCCGCCAAGAAGATCCCGATCATCACGGTGGACCGGAAGATCAACGCCAAGGCGTGCAGCGACTACCTGACGTTCATCGGCTCGGACTTCTACGAGCAGGGCAAGCGCGCCGCCGACCGCATGATCGAGGCGCTGAACGGCAAGGGCAAGGTCGCCATCCTGCTCGGCGCCCCCGGCAACAACGTCACGACCGAGCGCACGAACGGCTTCAAGGACCGCGTCAAGGAGAAGGCTCCCGGCATCGCGATCTCGTTCGAGCAGACCGGCGAGTTCGCCCGCGAGAAGGGGCAGCAGGTCACCGAACAGCTCATCCAGTCCAACCCTGACATCAACGGCATCTACGCCGAGAACGACGAGATGGCGCTGGGCGCCGTCACCGCGCTGAAGGGCGCGGGCAAGGAGCCCGGCGACATCAAGATCGTGTCGGTGGACGGGACCCGCAGCGCCGTCCAGGGCATCGCCGACGGGTGGCTGCACTCGGTCATCGAGTCGAACCCCCGCTTCGGCCCGCTCGCCTTCGAGACCGCCCAGAAGTTCCTCGACGGCCAGCCCATCCCAGACAAGGTGATCATTTCCGATCGCGACTACGACACGAGCAACGCCAAGGACTCGCTCGGTGAGGCGTACTGACTTGGAAGCTGTTCTCGAGGCTCGGGGGGTCAGCAAGCGCTTCCCCGGCGTGCTCGCTCTCGATGGCGTGTCCCTCGCCCTTCGCCCGGGCGAGGTGCACGCTCTCGTCGGCGAGAACGGCGCGGGCAAGTCGACGCTGATCAAGGTCTTCACCGGCGTGTACCGGCCGGACGGCGGCGAGCTGCGCTACCAGGGCGCGGCCGCCGCGTTCGGCACCCCCATGGACGCGCAGCGCGCCGGGATCTCCACCATCTACCAGGAGGTCAACCTCGTCCCGATGATGAGCGTGGCCCGCAACCTGCTCCTCGGCCGCGAGCCGCGCGGCCGCTTCGGCGTGATCGACGCGGCCGCGATGTACGGGGAGGCGGAACGCGTTCTCACCGGGTACGGGGTCGCGACCGACGTCCGCCGCCCCCTGCGCACCCTCGGCGTCGGCGCGCAGCAAATGGTCGCCCTGGCCAGGGCGGTCTCCGTGGACGCGCGGGTGGTCATCATGGACGAGCCCACGTCGTCGCTGGAGCCGCGTGAGGTGGAGACGCTGTTCGGGGTGATCCGGCGGCTGCGGGACGCCGGGATCGCCGTCATGTACGTCAGCCACCGGCTGGACGAGCTGTACCGGGTGTGCGACCAGGTGACGGTGCTCAGGGACGGTCGTGTCGCCCACACGGGACCGCTCGCCGACGTGGAACGGCTGCGGCTCATCTCTCTCATGCTGGGCCGCGACCTGAACGAGGTACGCACCGGCGGCCTCACCCGCTTCTCCCGCACCCGCCACCGCCCAACGACCACCCC
>NZ_JBFAMX010000615.1:0-6168 GCF_040659615.1 Nonomuraea sp. NPDC049784 | reverse complement strand
TGGAACGTGCCATTCAGCTTCACGCAGTGGCCGGCGGTCAGCACCACGCTCTTGTTCGCGCTGGTCACCGCCGAGCCCGCAGGCCCGGAGCGGCGGCGGTGATCGCGGCGCGTACGGCGTCGCCGTCGAGCAGCATCGTGATCACCACGTCGGCGCCCTCGACCGCCTCGGCGGGCGAACCCGCGACGGTCGCGCCGTCGGCCCTCAAGGGCTCGGCCTTCTCCTTCGTACGGTTCCAGACTCTGACATTGATGCCGGATTTGGCCAGGTTGCGGGCCATGGGCGCGCCCATGAGCCCGGTCCCCAGCACTGCGACTGTCGCCATGAACACCAGCCTACGGTCGCGTCACCGGCCCGCTATGGCCACCCGGACGAGGTCGCGGCCGCGCACCGCGTACAGGGCCCGGCGGGAGGGGTCGAGCGCCAGCTTGGGCTCGCCGCCGAACCACTGCCCGGCCAGCCCTTCCACGATGGGCTTCGCCGTGAACGCGACCAGGTCGATCTTGTAGATCGTGTCGCCGTCCGTGCAGTACGCCACCCGGCCGGTGACGAACAGCTCGCCGCCCTTCGTCCCGGCCTTGACCGTCCTGGTGACCTTCCTGCGCCGCAGGTCGAACTCGAACACCTCGCCCGTGCTCGCCATGCCGTACAGGGTGTTCGTCCTGCCGAAGGAGAGCGAGGAGATCTGGCGGGCGCCGGGTACCGGCTCCATCTCCCAGAGCGGCTTCCGCGTGACCAGGTCGAAGGCGGCCAGGCGGGCGGTCGTCGTGACCGGCGGCAGGCCGAGGCCCTCCTGGATCAGGGTGCCCAGGTAGGCGACGCCGTGCCGGGCGGCGACCGAATAGACGGTCTGGCGCTCCACCACCGGCCGGTACGTCTCGAACGTGCCGGTGCGGGGCGAGTAGAGGGAGAGCGCGCCGTTCATGTGGCCGGGCTCCGGCTGGGTGGGCATGACGATCAGGCCCGTCGCGGCGTCGTAGGCGAGGTCGCGCGGACGGTCCTGCTGGTTGCCCGTGCGGGCGATCAGCTTGGCCTCGGTCTCGCCGGGGCGGTGCGCGTACAGGGCAGCCTGGGTGTAGACGCCCAGGTACGTGGTGTCGCCGACGGTGAGCAGCGTCTTCGGCTCGCCCGCGATGCCCAGCCGGGTCACCTTGCCGGTCGCGACGTCGTGAATGTCGGCGCCGCCCTTGCCGCCGACGTAGACGCGCCGGCCGTCGGAGTGCACGGACATCGGCTCCTCGGGAGCCGACTTGAAGCCGCGCTGCACGAGGTTGACGTAGTCGAGGGAGCCGGTCGCCGGGTCGTAGACGAAGACCGCGCTGTCCTGGATGCCGTAGATCCGGCCCTCGTGGGCCAGCAGGCGGCAGGTGGCCGCCTCGAAGTACGGGACGCCGAGCACCTCCAGTTGCTCCGTGGCCAGGCTGTACCGGTAGAACGTGCCGGAGGGGCGGCCCGCGAAGTAGACGTAACCGTCGTGGATCAGGACCGAGACGATGTACTTCTCGCCGGCGGCGGTGGCCTTGACGACCTTGTAGTTCTGCGGCGCGGCCTTCTCCAGGACGAGCAGTTCGGCCAGCGAGTTCATGCCGCCGGCCAGGTGGGTGTCCGACATGGCCATGCTGGAGACCCAGTCGCGGTCGGCCACGGCGGACGGCAGCAGCTCGCGCTTCTCGCCGGTCGCGCGGTCGATCGCGATCAGGTGGGCGTGGGTGCCGATCCCGGCGTAGACGTAGGTGTCGTCGGCCTGGATGCTGCGGACGTACGCCTCGCCCGGCGCGGGCTGGCCCAGGTCGCGGCTCGTGCCCGTGGCCGGGTCGTACTCCCAGACGCGGCCCGGCTCCGACGTGCCCATGTAGACCTTGCCGTCAGGGGAGGAGGCCATGGTCCAGATGTAGTGGTCGGGGTATTCGGCGACCTTGGTGACCTGGTTCGCGACGGTGTCGATCTTGTACAGGTCGGATCTCGCGTGGGTGCCGACGTAGACGTCGGTGCCGACCTTGCACATCGCCCAGATGCCCACGCCCGTCGGGATGTCGAAATGGGTCGTGACCGAATCCTTCGCGAGGTCGTACGCGCCGACCACGTTGGGCGACAGCCCGCGCGAGCCCGCGTAGAGCACGCCGCCGACGAACTCGCCGTTGCCGAGCGGGCTGGCCACGCTCGCCGGGCCCATGCCGGTGACGGTGCCCTCCGGTTGCTCGCGGGTGGCGGCGCGGGCGGGCGTGGCCGTGAGGGTGGCGGCCGCCGTGGTCGCGGCGGCCGCCTGAAGGAAACGACGGCGGGGGATCATGCGCGGCTCCCTTGGTGAGTTTCGCCGCACGCTATAACGGACCCGGCCGTAATGTCTAGATTCCGAAGAGGGCGGCGGCGTTGCGCCAGGCGATCCGTTCGGCGGTCTCGCCGGTGAGCCGCGCCGCCGCGACCGCTCCGAACGCCGACGACGGGTCGATCAGCGTCGCGTCGGTGCCGAACAGCAGCTGCGCCGGGTCCACGGCCGCCACCACCTCCGCGATGCGGCCGGCGGGGGCGTGCGACCAGCAGGGCTCCAGGTAGAGGCGTTCGCAGGCGTTCGCGGCCTCGATGGCGTACCGGAATCCGTCGGCGCCCATGTGCCCGGCGATCACCCGCAGGTCTGGGATGTCCAGGCAGACCTCCGCCAGGGCGAGCACCGACGCGCCCCAGGTGTGCACGAGCGCGGGCCGGCCGGTCGCGGCCACCAGCGTGAGCGCGTCGCGGAGCTGCGGAGAGGCGACGGGCGAGCCCGTGTAGTCAGTGTGGATCTTGACGCCGACGAACCGGCCGCCCGGCAGGTACGCCGCCAGATCCTCCGCCGCCTCGCGCAGGCGGCGCGGGTTGACCGTGACGTAGCCGAGCAGGCGGTCCTGCGACTCCAGGTACGCGGCGAGGGCGCGGTTGCCGGCGGGGGCGTCGTAGATGACGGCCTCGGTGGCCGAGACGATCGCCCGGTCGACGCCGTAGCGGTCCATGGTGGCGAGGTTGGCCTCGGCCACGTCCATGGTGAAGAACCACGGGCCCCAGTGGGCGTGCACGTCGATGATCATGACTGCGGCCTCCTCAGGAGCCTTTTCGCGTTGCCGCCGGCCACGGCGGCGATCTCCTCCGGCTTCAGCCCGCTGGTGGCCAGGCGGAGGAGGGGAACGAGCGGCTCGTAGTGGGGGGCGCGCGAGCCGTACAGGAGGCGGTCGGCGCCGAGTTCGGCGGCGGCGAGTTCCAGCGCGTCGGGGGAGTTGAGCAGGCGGGTGGAGGTGTGGAAGCCGGGCTCGTCCGCGGCCGCCACCAGGAAGTCGCCCAGGTGGTAGAAGTGGGTGTCGAGGAAGACCACGCTGGCCCCGAGCCCGGCGAAGGGCTGCCAGAACCTGCGCACGTCGCCTCCGGTGAGCACCACCAGGCCGAGCCGCGCCGCCTGCCGGGCGACGTGCCTGACGGACGGGAACCCCGCCTCGACGCCCTGCTCTTCGGGGAACAACCGGACGGCCCGGACGCCCTCGGAGGCCAGCCGGTCCAGCTCACGCGCCGCGCCGATCGGGTCGCGCAGGTCCACGGCCCCGACGGGGACGACCTCCGGGGATGCCTGCGCGAGCAGTTCGTCGTTGCCCGAGCGCACGTCGAACAGCGCGGCCCGCAGGCTCGCCACCGCCGCCGCCCTGATCCGGTGCTCGCCCAGCAGCCCGAGCACCGAGGCGGGCGTCCCGGGTGGGCCGTCGCGGTCCGGGTACGCTCCGAACAGCACGTCCACGTCGAGCGCCACCTCCAGCTCGCCGACCAGCCGCCACGCGTCGAACGGCATACCGGTCCTATCCTCAATTGCCATGCCGCACATCATGCCATTGACGAACCGTGCCTATAAAGTTACGGTCTGGGCCATAATTGCTCAGCAATGAACGCGAGGTGCGCCCATGCTCCGGTCCATCCTGGTCATCCTGTCGGCGCTCTTACCCGCGCTCCTCACCGGCCCGGTCGCCCGGGCGGCGTCCTGCGACGCCCCGGCGGTGGAGCGGTTCGGCCCGGCGTCGGTCACCGGCGCCATCGTGGGCGCGGCCGTGCAGGACGGGCACGCCTACGTGGTCACCCGCGGCCTGAAGCCGCCGGTGCTCGCCGACATCGACCTCGCCACCCGGAAGGTCGTCAGGAGCGTCACCCTGCCCGACGGCCCGGCCACCGGTGAGCCGGAAGGCGCGTGGGCCACGGCCGTGTCCGGCGGCAAGATCTACGTCGGTACGTATCCGGTGCCCGACCTCTACCGCTTCGACCCGGCCACGGGCGCGGTGGAGCGTCTGGCGTCGTTCGGGAAGAACGGCGGCTTCGTCTGGAGTCTCGCCGCCGCGCCCGACGGCACGCTCTACGTGGGCACCTACCCGGACGGCCGGGTCCGGGAGTACGTGCCGGCCACGGGCGCGGTGCGCGACTTCGGCGTACTGGCCCAGGGCGAGCGGTACGTGCGGGCGGTGGCCGCCGACGACACCTACGTGTACGCGGGACTGCTCGACAAGGGCAAGCTCGTCCGGATCACCCGGGCGGACGGCACGGTGAAGGAACTGGCGAGCGCCCCGACCGGCGTCGGCGCCGTGGCCGTGCACGGCGACCGGGTGCTGGCCGCCGCCGGTGACGTGCTGATCGACGTGCGCGCGGACGGCACGGACGAGCGCCGCGCGACCCTCGAGGGCGGCACGATCGACATGCTGACCGTGGCCGCGGATGACACCGTCTACGCCACCTCCCGGCCCGACGGCGCCGTCCACCGCTACCGCACGGGCGACACCGCCTTCACGAAGGTCGCCGACCCGCCCTCGCCGGGCGACGAGACCAGGCGGCTGCAGCTGCTCGACGACGACACCCTGCTCGGCTTCGCGGGCAGTGGCGGCATGTGGTGGCTCGACCTGCGCACGGGGCAGTCGTCCTTCGTCGATCTGATCGACGCCGGCCTGCCCAGCGGCCCGGAGCGGCCGCAGAGCATGCTCGTCGTGCCGAACCGCGCCGTCTACATCGGGGGCCACTTCTCGATGGAGGTACGCGACCTGCGCACGGGAGACAGGCGCAGGTTCCGGATGCCCGGAGAGCCGAAGGACCTCGTGCGGCGCGGCGACAAGATCTACGCCGCCATCTACCCGAGCGGGCAGATCGTCTCCGTCGACCTGCGTACGGACCAGGTGCGCAGCGTCGGCTTCCTGGGACACGGCCAGCAGCGCCCCTGGGACATCGAGTACGACCCCGCCACCGACAAGCTCGTGGTCGCCAGCGCCCCGCTCGGCGCCCAGCTGAACGGCGCCCTCTCCGTGGTCGACCCCGACACCGGCCACATCGACGTCTACGAGGGCGTCATCCCTGACGAGAGCCTCATGAGCCTCTCGCTCGATCCCCGTGGCGGCGTCGTCTACCTGGGCGGTGACGTTCTGGGCGGGGGCGGGACCCCGCCGGTCAAGACGTCGGCGTCGGTCGCCGCCTTCGACCTCCGTACCCGCAAGGTGCTCTGGCAGGTGGACCCGGTCCCGGGACACCGCACGTTCCAGGACATCAAGGCGCACGACGGGCTGCTGTACGGCGTCTACAAACGCGACTCGGGCACCTGGATCGCGATGGACCTGGCCACCAAGCAGGTGGTGCGGCAGGGCAAGCTTTCCGGGTACGGCGAGCTGACCGTGCACCGGGGCAGGGTGTTCGCGTCCACGTTCTTCGGCGGCGGGAACGCGTACGAGCTGGGCACCGAGGCGAAGCTCCTGGCCACCGGGCTCGGCGACGAGTGGTACACGAACCCGCAACTGCACTTCGAGCCCGGCTCCTGGCGGGCGTGGGCGCTCGTGGGCAGGGACCTGGCCAGGATCACGCTCGATCCGCGCTGCCCGGCCTTGACCGTCAATCAGTGACTCCATTAGGTTTCGGTCTGTGCCGAAATATGTAATCGATGCCTACCGGCTCATTGGTCCCGTGCCGTTCGACGATCTGCCGAGCGACCCACGGGACGAGATGGGCCGGCTGGGCATCGACCGGGCCTGCGTCACCCACGCGCTCAGCCTCTACTCCGACCCGCGGGCGGGAAACGAGGCGCTGCTCGCGCTGGACGACCCCCGGCTCATCCCCGTCCCCGTGGTGGTGCCGGGGGCGGGCGGCGAGCCGGCGGGGCCGGACGAGGTGGCGGCGTGGGGCGTACGG
>NZ_JBFAMX010000614.1:0-6170 GCF_040659615.1 Nonomuraea sp. NPDC049784 | reverse complement strand
ACGCGAGGCGGTGGCGCGGGCGATGGCGGCGGTGACCTCGTGCGCGGCGGGCGCCGGGCAGGTCCAGGCGCTGGGTGAGATGCTGTCGGCGCTCGTGGTGCAGACCCACAGCGTGCAGGCGGTGCGGGCGGCGGTGGAGCAGTCCGGCGGGTTCGCCGCGCAGTTGACCGATATCGAGGAGGTGGCCGCCTTCCACGGCGACGCGCACGAGTTGCTGGTGTACCGGTTCTTCAAGAAGGACCGGCCGGCGCTGTTCGAGCTGACCAGCAAGCTGCGGCTGAAGGCCACCTCCAGCGACGATTCAGTGCTGGCCGCGTTGGCGCACGCCCGCGAGCACTCACCCAAGCGGCGCGACTTCATCCCGCTGCCGCCACCGGTTGAGGAGGACGAGCCGGAGTCGGGCATCGCGTTCGCCTCGGGCAACTGGCGGCGCGCGGTGACCGACCGGCGCCATCCCGGCATGGTGGCGCGCCGGCACTTCGAGGCGATGGTGTTCTGCTACCTGGCCGAGGAACTGCGCACTGGCGACGTGGCCGTGCTCGGCTCGAACGAGTACGCCGACTGGGGCGCCCACCTGCTGCCCTGGCCGGAGTGCCAGTCGAAACTGGCCGCCTTCTGCGAGAAGGTCGGGCTACCTGACACCCCCTCTGCCTTCGTCGCCCACCTCAAGGACGCCCATCTGACCGCGGCCGCGCACCTGGACGCCGGCTACCTCGACAACGCCGACCTGGTCATCGACGAGGGTGGCGTGCCCACCCTCAAACGCCGCCGCGGTAAGGGCACCGACGTCGAGGCCGAACGGCTGGCGGCTGAGATCGAACGGCGCATGCCCGAACGCTCACTGCTGTCCATCGTCGCGCGCACCGCCCACTGGCTCACCTGGTATCGCTGCCACTTCGGCCCCGCCTCCGGCTCCGACCCCAAGATCAAAGATAAGCTGGGGCGGTACTCGCTGGCGGTGTTCACCGGCGGGATCAACATCGGCCCGTACGAGGCGGCCAAGCACATCGCCGGCGTCACCGCCCGCGAGCTGTCCATGGTCCGCAACCGGCACATCACCCTGAAGAAGCTGAACGCCGCGATCGCCGATGTGGTCAACGCCTTCGCCGAGCTGGATGTGGTCAAGGCATGGGGGGACGGCAGCACGGTGGCCGCCGACGGCACCCAGGTGGACACCTACATCGACAATCTCCTGGCCGAGACCAGCATCCGCTACGGAGGATTCGGCGGCATCGCCTACCACTACATCTCCGACACCTACGTGGTGCTGTTCTCCAGATTCATTCCGTGCGGGGTGTGGGAGGCGGTGTACCTGATCGAGGGGCTGCTGGCCAACGCCTCCGACATCCAGCCCTCCACCGTGCACGCCGACACCCAGGGCCAGAACTTCCCGGTCTTCGCCCTCGCGACGCTGTTCGGGTTCGACCTGATGCCGCGCATCCGCAACTTCAAGGACCTGATCTTCTTCCGCGCCTCGGAGAAGATCGTGTACCCGCACATCGACCAGCTGTTCGGCGAGAGCGGCCGCAACGTGATCGACTGGAAGCTGATCGACAAGCACTGGATAGATCTGATGCAGGTGGCGATCTCCATCAGCGAGGGCCGCCTCAGCTCGGCCACGCTGATGCGGCGCCTGCGGTCCAACTCCCGCAAGAACCGCATCTACAAGGCCTTCCGGGAGGTCGGCCGCAGCGTGCGTACCGTCGCGCTGCTCCGGTATCTGGCCGATCCGGCGCTGCGGGCGCGGGTCACCGCGGCGACCAACAAGGTCGAGTCCTACAACGGCTTCTCCAAGTGGCTCGGCTTCGGCGGGGTGCTGGCCGACAACGACCCCGAAGAGCAGGAGAAACTGATCAAGTTCAACACCCTGCTGGCCAACCTGGTCGTCTTCCACAACGCCCTGGACATCTCCGACATCGTGCGGCAGCTGGTCACCGAAGGATGGCAGATCACCGCCGACCAGCTCGGCCAGATCGCCCCCTACCTGCGCGCCCACATCAGCCGCTTCGGCGCCTACGCCACCGACGAACTCCGTCACCGGCCGGATCCGTTCGATCCCCTGCTGAAGGAGGTCGACTTCACCGAGGTCGACCTGGCTGCCTGATCTCCGGCGGGCCGTTGGCGTCGCGTTCCTGGTCCGCGGCGGGGATGCGGCTCGAGCCCCGCTCTCGATGCCCCTCGGAAGGGCCGACTGCGGCCGGCCCTTCCGAGGGGCATCACTTTGTGGTGAAGTCCTGGCCTCGCCGGTCCTTCGTGAGGTCGTCGGTGGGATCAGGGGTTCTGGAAGGTGACCTCAGGGTTGGCCGGTGACGGTCCGGTCAGCACCGGCTGGGGACTGCCTTTGAGGTGCAGGTCGAAGAAGGCACCGACGTAGGTGCGGGTGATCTGTTCCGCGCGCTGCGGGGAGAGCCCAGGGCCGGGCTTACCCGCCCATGCGGAGAGGACGGGCATGTCGGTGAACGTGCTGTGGTCGGAGTCGGCGACGGTCAGCCAGCGCTTCCAGCCGTTCAGGTTCTTCCATGCCTGTTCCCAGGTGGGGTCCATGCCCGGGCTCTCGTGCTGGGCGCCGAACATCAGGAAGGGGTGGTGGTCCAGGCCGGTGGCGGGGACCGGCGCGTAGAAGGTGCCGTCCATGTTCACTCCGGCCCGTACCCGGTGGTCGGTGGCCATGGTCGTGGCGGCGGCGTTTCCGCCGATGGAGTGCCCGGCCACGCCGATGCGCTTGGGGTCGATCATGCGGGCTTGCCGCCGGGCCGGACGGTGAGCGGTCAGTTGGTCGATCACGAAGGAGATGTCCTTGGCCCGGCTCTTGGCGATGGCCGCGGGGCCCCCCTTGGGGGGCTTGTCACAGATGGCGCAGGCGAGGGTGCGTCCGTCGGGGAAGGTCGTGCCGGAGGTCTCGTAGGTGTGGTCGACCAGGGCGACGACGTACCCGTGACTGGCCAGGTCCTCGGTGAGGCCGGTGAGGGTGGCGCGCGGGAACGCGAGGCCGGGTGAGAGCACCACCAGCGGGAACTTGCCGGGCGCCGGGCGTGCGTCGGCGTGCGCCCAGGTGCGGATGCTGCTGAGCTTCTCGGGCAGGATATCGGCGTCCGGGGCCTTCGCCCGCAGGAACAGCCGGGCCTCCTCGGTGGTCATGTACGGCGCCGGTCCGCCGGTCCCGGGCCGGGCGGGGTAGTACATCGACACCATCAGCCGCCGCGGGCCCGCCGACGGCACCCAGGGATCCGGACGGCGGGCGTCGACCAGGCGCATCGTGGCGCGGCCCACCGCGTGCGAGCCGGTCGGACGAGGCAGCGCCGCGGTCCCGGAGGCGTACGAGACCGTGGAGGGAGTGGCGTGTGCCGCCGCCACTATCTGGGCCGGTGAGGCGGCGCAGGCCGTCGCGGCGGTGAAGCCCAGCAGGACAGTGGCCACCCGGCCGAGCGGCCGGGCCATATCAGTGTTCATCGGGTTTCCTTGAACTGTTCGCAGAAGGATGAGGGCATGCGTCATCGGCGGCACCGGGCGAGCCGGTGCCACTGAACGAGTGCAGGAGAGTCAGCCGATCCGGCGGCGGAGCAGCCAGACGGTGGCGACGCCCAGCAGGAGGATGAGCAGGCCCATCCAGCCGGCCTCGATGAACTGGAACGGCCAGAACCGGCCGGCGGGATGGTAACTCGTGACGACGGTGTAGTGCTGGGTCCGGAGCCAGTTGCCGAAGGTGACCGCGGGAAGCCCGTCGCCGGACGACGAGAGCAGCGCCCATTTCGAGTGCAGGCTTTGGCTCTGGGCGTCGCTGAGCAGGTGACCGGCGGGGTCCACGTACGCCGTGGCGACCGCCCAGTCATGCGGGCCGATCTGGCCGGAGGTGACCAGGGGCGTCATGTAGTGCTGACGCAGTTGGAACACGGTCGCCGCGACGAGGCTGAACGAGGCGAGGAAGACCGTGCCGACCGTGATCATGGTGCGGCGGATCAGCAGGCCCGCGAACACCGCGGCCGTGAAGGCCAACAGTGTCTGGACCGGGAAGGCGACGCCCTGGAACTCGAAGCCGAGGTAGTCGCCGAAGGAGAAGGAGAGGACATGCTCCAGAGGAGCGTTGAACCAGGTGTATAGGACGCCGTAGGCCGCCGTCACCACGACCAGCACGGCGGCGATCAGCAACAGCTTGGTCACCAGCCAGCGGGTACGCCCGGCCCCCTGGGTCCAGGCGAACCGGTAGGTGCCCATCTCCAGCTCACGCGCGATCAGCGGCCCCCCGATGAAGGCGCCGAACGCCCCGGGGAGCAGCAGCAGGAACATGAACGGCCAGTTCGGCGGATAGGCGTTGAACAGCTCCTGGGCGAGCTGTTTGCAGGTGCCACTGGTGAAGGAAGCGCACCGCGCCAGCCCGAGCTGGTCGTAGGTCGAACGGGCCCACAGGCCCTCGACCACCATCAGCACGGCGAAGCTGGCCAGCATCCCCAGCAGACCGTAGAAGGCGAACCGGTGCTGGCGCCAGGTGATCCATGCGAGGCCGAGCCGGGGCAGTGAGGAGGTCGTCATGAGTATGCCTCCTGTTCGGTACGGGCTCGTGCCGGGCCGGGCAGCGCCGAGGCCGAGGGTTCACGCATGTAGGCCAGCACCAGTTCCTCCAGGCCGACCGGGTGCCGCTGCCAGCCCGGCGGCGCGGCGGAGGGGTCAGCGGCGCGGATCAGCAGGTGCGCCTGCGCGAAGGTGCGCCGGTCCCGGACCACCGGGAAGCGCTGAGCGACGGCATCGGCCTGCTCGGCGGGGCCGGTCAGGACGTGATGCCCGGCCGCCAGATCCTCGACCTCACCCGCGACCTGCACCTGCCCGCGCTGCACGACGACCAGGTAGTCGCAGACGCGCTCCAACTCGGCGACGACGTGGGAAGAGAACACCACGGAGACGCCCTCCTCGGCCACCGCCGCCATCAGGGCAGCCATGAAGTCATGCCGGGCCACCGGGTCGAGGGCGGCCAGCGGCTCGTCCAGGATCAGCAGCTGCGGGCGTTTGGCGAGCGCGAGCGTGAGTGCGACCTGGGACCGCTGGCCGCCCGACAACGCGCCGACCTTCTTGTTCAGCGGGATGCCCAGCTCCGCCAGCCGGTCCTGGGCGCGTGCGGTGTCCCATCGCCGGTTCAGGTTGCGCCCCACCCGCAGCATGTCGGCGACGGAGAGGCCGCGGTAGGAGCGGCGTCCTGGGCCATGAAGGCGACCCCGTCCAGCGCGGCCGGCGATCCCGCCGGCAGGCCACCCAGCACCCGCACGTCGCCGGCCGTGGGCGTGGCCAGGCCGACGGCGAGACTCAGCAGCGTGGTCTTGCCCGCGCCGTTCGGGCCGACCAGCCCGACCACGTGCCCGGCGGGGATCGCCAGCGAGCAGTCCCGCAATGCCCAGGTCCGGCCGTAGCGCTTGCCGAGCCCGGAGGTCTCAATCGCGATGCCCATGCTCACGCGACCACCCCGGCCCGGCCGCCGTCGTCCTCGTCCGCATGCCCGTCACGGCTCTGGCGCAGGTCGTGCAACGCGGCCGTGAATAGCGCGGCCATGCCGTCCTCGTCCAACCCGGCCGTGGCCGCCGTACGCATCCAGGCCAGCATGCTCTTCTGCAGAGCGGCCTGCTCGCGCAGGCCCACCTTGCCCAGCGCGCCCGCGACGAAGGTGCCGACGCCGCGCCGCCCGACCACCAGGCCACGGTGCTCCAGTTCGCGGTAGGCCTTCAGCACCGTGTTCGGGTTGATGGCCAGCCCGGCGACGATGTCCTTGACCCTCGGCAGTTGATCGCCCTGCCGCAGATATCCCAGCCGCAGCGCCTGCTCCACCTGCTGGACCAGCTGGAGATAGGTCGGCACCCCCGAAGCGGGATCGAGCCGGAACTCGATCGGCGACGGCGAACCATCTTTATCTACATCCATAGTTATTGAGTTAAACGGATTTGATCGCCATCGTCAACTTCGAGCGCTGTCGCCCCATGCGTCACCATCAGCATGTACGTGATAATGGAGTATTATCACGTACATGAGCGATCATGGCGGCGCGGCGACCAGGACAACCTTCTGCGGGGACGGTGCGCGACTCCCGCACGTTATCCGGTACATGCCCACAGCCGTCGTCCGGCGGCCGGCATGAGCACCGCGCCGAAGATCGCCGCCCTGCACGGCGGACACGTCAGTCTCGCCGCGGC
>NZ_JBFAMX010000613.1:0-6174 GCF_040659615.1 Nonomuraea sp. NPDC049784 | reverse complement strand
CCCACGAGCGGCTCCCGGCACGGGACCGGCTCCCGGTGTGGGGCCGGTCCGCTCGGCCGGGGGCGGAGACTGCGGTCCACGGCCCGTTCCGGGCGTGGGACCGGTGCGTTCGGCGGGCGGCGGCTGCTGTGGGCCGCGGCCCGTTCCAGGTGTGGGACCCGTGCGCTCGGCAGGCGGGACCGGGCCCGCTCCGGGCGTGGGACCGGTGCGCTCCGCGGGCGGCGGCGGCTGCGGGCTGCGCGCGGGCGCCTCAGGGCGTGGGCCGCGACTCTGGTGGGACGGGCTGTGAGGGGTGCGTGGGTGGCCGGTGCCCGGCACCGCGCCCGTGCGGTCGGGCGGCATGCGGTGCGGCGGCTGCGGCATCAGCGGGAAGTCCGACGGGTTCCACGCGTTGGTCAGGTGCTTGGTGGCGGCCAGCTGCGCCGCGGGCTCGTCGGCCGCCCCCACCAGCTCCAGCAGCAACTGCCTTGCCGCGGGCCGGCGTGCCGGGTCGGGGTGGATGGCCGCGGCCACCAGCCGGTCCAGCGGCGCGGGCAGCCCTCGCAGATCCGGCGGCGCCGTACGGGCCCGGGCCGCCATCACGTACGCGTCCCCTTCGCCGAACGGATGCCCGCCCAGCCCCGCGTAAGCGATCAGCGACCCCCAAGCGAACACGTCGCCCGCCGGGCTGGTGCGTCCCTCGAAGACCTGCTCGGGAGCGATCCATCCGGGCGTGCCCATGACCATGCCCGCGTTCGTGTGCCGGGAGTCGACGTGCGTCGACCGCGCCAGCCCGAAGTCGATCACCCGGGGCCCGGCCAGCGTCAGCATCACGTTGGCCGGCTTGAGGTCGCGGTGCACCAGCCCCGCCGCGTGGATCGCGGTCAGCGCGGCGGCCACGCCTACGGCCGCGGAGTGCAGCACGGACGGCGAGAGAGCGCCGTGCTCGATCAGGTGGTCTTCGAGCGAGATGCCGTCGATGTACTCGGTGACGAGGTAGAGGACGCCGCGGTCCTCGCCGTGGTCGAGCACGCGCGCCGTGCAGAACGAGGCCACCTTGCGCGCGTTGGACACCTCTTCGTGGAAACGCGCCCGGTAGACCGGGTCGGCCGTGAAGTCGCGCCGGATCGCCTTGAGCGCCACCCGCGACCCGTCGGCCGCCTTGGCGAGATAGACCACGCCCATGCCACCGGTGCCGAGACGGCTGATCAGCTCGTAGGGGCCGATCGCCGGCGGATCTTCCGGCTTCAGCGGAGTGCCTGCGGAGCGCCCCAACGTCGCCGTCCTCTCGCCGTCGTCATCCCGTCTCAACCCGAACCGTTCCTCCGCCCGGCACGCCTTTTGTACCCAAGACTCTAACGGAGGAAGGGGACGCTCGTTGGCCACTAGTTCTGAGCAGGCATGCGGCTTAGTTCGGTGCCGTCATACGGCGCAGCGGGCGCATTGTCACGCGCAGGCGGGAGACGTTGAGCGCGTAGGGGAGCGGGCGGTGCGGCGACAGCAGCCGGCCGACAGGCTTGGGCCGGGCCGCGCGCACGATGCCGGCGAGGAAGGCCGTGCCGACCGCGAGCGTCAGGTGCACGCCGTCGCAGCCCGGCCTCGCCCACCACTCGTTCGCCGCGGTGCCGTCCAGCCAGATCTCCGGCGCGAACGTGTTCGCGTACGGCAGGCGGGGGCTGCGCTGATGCGCCGCGATCGGCACCAGCACGGTGGTGCCCGCGGGCAGGGTGGTGCCGTACCAGTCGGTAGGCGTGGTCGTGACCCGGGAGAGCGCCGGCACCGGCGGCCACAGGCGCAGCCCCTCGCGCAGGCAGGCCCGCAGGTAGTCGGGGTCGGTGCGGGCCGATTTGCGCTGGGCGGGGTGGGCGGCGAGCAGCGCCAGCGTCTGCATCAGCCCCGTGGAGATCGCCCCGAACCCCATCAGCCAGAACGCCGCCTGCATGAGCCCCCGAGACTCGGCCTCGCCGGCGTTCTCCGCGATCAGGCCGGCCAGCGTGCCCGGCTCGGCGCGGTGCAGGTGGTCGAGGATGCGGGCGTCGTACCGGCCGGAGAGGATCTCCTGGCGCCGCCTGGCATGCCACCTGCCGGCCCGCGTGATGCCCGCCAGCAGCCTGGTGAGCTGCTCATCGCCGGCCGCACCGTCGCCGTAGACGCAGCGCCTGGCCACGCGCCGCCAGCGGGCGTCGAGCCGGGCGTGGTCCACCACGCCGGAGGTCAGCTCCCTGGCCTCCTCCCTGGCGATGTCGATGAAGGCCGGGCGCAGCACGTCCGTCGGAAGGCCGAAGGGGCGCTGTTCGACTCCCTGCGCGTACTCGCCCCCCTCAGACAGCACGCGCAGGACGTCGCGCTTCGACATGACCAGCAGGGCCGGGCCGCGCAGGCCGCGCACCAGCACGGGGCGGCCGCCGTACCTGGCCTCGAGCCCCGCCAGGAGCGCACGGGAGCGCAGCAGGTCGCGTCCGGGCATCAAGTGCGGCGCGACGGGTGGGACGACGGTGGCAGCCAGGCGGAGGCTCTCCAGTACGGTGGCCCTGGGGAGGCCCCTAGGCACGTGCGACCTCCCGCGTTCCGGCCGGCGCCCGCGTGTCCGTGGCCCTGCGGGTCCGGACCTTCCGGACCGCGGGCGCCTCCTGGGCGGCCGGAGCGGGATGGAAGTTCATAAACCGATGTGAACGCCGAGGCCGCCGTGCCGCAATCACCGGTTTCGGCTGACGGAACACTTCCGGTCACGCGCCGGCCAGGTGTCCCGGTGACCGGGACGCCTACGCGCTGAGGAGCGCGGACGAGATGGCCTGGGCGGCGCCGCGCACGGAGATGCCGAGCTTGGCCAGCGGCGTACTGCCCGCAGGGGCGGCCACCCCCAGCGACATGCAGATCCGGCCGCCGGGTCCGAACACCGGCGCCGCCACGCACGACACGCCCTCGGTGAACTCCTCCTGCGAGTACGCCACGCCCTGCCTGCGGACCTGGGCCAGCTCGCGCTCGAGCCCGGTCAGCGTGGTGATCGTGCGGCGCGTCATCCGCTCGAACGAGCCGCGCGCGAGTAGCGCCTGGTGCAGGCTCGAGTCGAAGGCCAGCAGCGCCTTGCCGGTCGCCGTGCAGTGGAGCGGCGCGCGGTCCATGCCGTCGGAGCGGGAGTCGACCCGGTTGTGGCCGTAGAGGCGCTCGACGTAGCGGGCCTCCAGGCCGGAGGGGACGGCCAGGTTCACCGTCTGCCTGGTGGTCTCGTACAGGTAGAGCAGGTAGGGCAGCACGACCTTGCGGGTGCCCGGCACCCGCAAGCGGGTGATGCCGGCCATCGTCTCCAGCAGCTCACCCGGCAGGTAGCCGTTGCCCACCCGCCTGGCCAGCTCCCGCGAGCACAGCACGCCCAAGATGCGGTGCGCGGTCGACTTGGGTAGGCCCGTGGCGCGGCACAGCTGCGACAGGCTGACCGGGTGGGAGGCGGCGCTGAGCGCGAGCAGGATGTCGATCCCCCGCTCCAGGCTGCCGGGCTGCGCCGCGGGCCGGTCGTCCGTCACTGCTTGGCTGGCCGTTTCCGTCGGCATTCATCTCCCTTTCGCTCTCCGAGGAGCGAAAGGGGCTTCCCGGGGGCTGCGGTTTCCCTGTGCTGTACCCGGCCGCCGCCCGTTCAACGCGGGCTGATGATCTCCGCGTAGACGGAAACCGCCACGTCACCAGGTGTTTTGGCCCCAATGTCCAGTGTGCAAGGGGCGTTCGGGACAGCGATGATCCCTGAGGGCATAGGGCCGGCCGGACTCATCCGAGCCGGCCGGTTTCGCGGTGGCGGGCCTGTTCCATGCCGTCAAGGAGGTAGCCGAGGCCCTCGTCGAACGTGGCGTCCCAGGCGTGGTCGAGGCCGTGCTCGGCGAGGGCAGGGTAGCGGTCGGCGCGCTCCCTGAGGAACTCGCCGGCACCTTCGCGGTCGCGGTCCTGCCAGGTCACCTGCATGACGACCGAGCCCATGACGTAGTTGGACAGGCTGTAGGCGGCGGGCTTGGGTGCGGTGAAAGCCGGCGGCGGCCAGCGCCGTGTAAAGGAACTCGGTCCGCTCCAGCGCGTTCGGGCCCATGAGCGGACGGGCACGTACGGGAGAGCGACGAGCCCCGCTGGGACCTTTAGCCGATCACCGCAGGGCGGCGGCCTCCGAGGCCAGCTTCTCCACGCGGCCCCAGTCGCCGGCCGCCAGCACGTCGGCCGGGGTCAGCCAGGTGCCGCCGACACATCCCACGTTCGGCAGCGCGAGATAGTCGGGCGCGGTGTTCACCCGGATGCCGCCCGTCGGGCAGAACCGCACGTCGGGCAGCGGCCCGCCGAGCGCCTTGAGGTAGGGGACGCCGCCCGCGGCCTCGGCGGGGAAGAACTTCAGCTCCTTGATCCCCCGCTCGACCAGCGCCATCACCTCGGACACGGTGGCTGCCCCGGGCAGGTAGGGGACGCCGCTCGAGTCCATCGCCTCCACCAGCGACAGGGTCGTGCCAGGCGACACCAGGAACTTCGCGCCCGCGGTCATAGAAGCGGAAATGTCCTCCGAACTCCGGATGGTTCCCGCTCCCACCGTCGCCTCGGGCACCTCGGCGGCGATCCTGGCGATGGCCTCGCGCGCGGCCGGGGTCCGCAGGGTCACCTCGATGACCGGCAAGCCGCCGGCGACCAGCGCCCTGGCCATCGGTACGGCGCTCTCGACGTCCTCGATCACCACGACGGGAATCACTGGGGCGAGATCGAGCAAGCTCATGAGTTCTTCTCCTCGTCGGCCCGTTCCGGCCGTCTAGTCACGTACACGTCCCCACACCAGGCCTCGACCGCATCAATGGCCCTGCCCAATGGCACACGCCCCAACCGGATCCCGCCCGACGGGCGCTGGGTCACGCCACCAGCTCCCTGCGGGCACGCTGGGTCAGCCAGGCCGCGGCGCCCGTCAGCGCCGGCTGAGGGGCGACGATCAGCGCGGTGCCGATGGCCGCCAGGTAGTCGGCCATGTCGGGATTGGCCTCGAACCGGGTGCGGAAGTTGCTGGTGCGCACCCGTTCCACGATACGGGGGAGCACTCCACCGCCCAGATACACCCCACCCCTCGCACCGAGGGTCAGGGCCACGTTCCCGGCGAAGCAGCCCAGCATTCCGCAGAACACCTCGACCGTCTCCGCGCACAGCGAGTCGTCCAGCCGGGCCACGATGTCCGAGGCGGTCAGGTCGGGGGCGGCGACGCCGTTCACCTGGGCGAGCGCCCGGTGCAGCCGGACCAGTCCCGGACCGGACAGCACGTGCTCGGCCACCACGTGCGGCAGCCCCTGGGACTGCAGCGCCTGGACGATCTCCAGCTCCCGCCGGTCCACCACCGGCACCGTGACGTGCCCGCCCTCGCCGGGGATCGGCGTCCAGCCGTGGTCCGCCGGCACCAGCCCGCCCACGCCGAGCCCGGTCCCGGGGCCAAGCACGGCCTTGACGCCGTGGCCCGGCTCGGGGCCGCCCAGGGAGATCAGGTCGTCGCCCTCCAGGTGCGGCAGCGACACCGCCAGCGCCTCGAAGTCGTTCAGCAGCACCGCGTACGGCACGCCGAGGTCCCGTACGGAGCCGGCCCACTTGGAGTTCGTGAGCCGGTAGTGGTCGCCGTCGATCGGCCCGGCCACAGCCAGGCACGCCGCCCCCGGTCGCACTCCGCCCGCGTGTTCCGCGAGATAGGCGGCTACGGCTTCGGGGAGGGTCTCGTAGTCGGCCCCCGCCAGGACCGCGACGTTCGACGGCCGCGCTCCCAGCGAGGTGACCAGGCCGAACCTGGCGTTGGTCCCGCCGATGTCGGCGACCAGCCACGGAAGGTCAAAGGCACTCACCGCTTACCTCCGGCAATCCAGGGCGGCGTCAAGATCGCTCGCCGCCATCCACCGAAGGATCCCACGAACGCTCACGCTGCCCCAGAGGGGGTGGTGAGCCGCCGACCGCCGTCCCGGCGGCCGGCGTACCGGACGATGATCGCTCACCGCGCCAGTCCGGCGTGCTGGGCACCCACTGGGGCGCCCGTCTCCAGGTGGGAGGCGCCGGCCTCGGAGGGGAAGCCCAGCCCCGGGCCGTGGTGGGGCGACTCGGCGCCGCTCAGGCCGAAGATCCCGGCGCCCTGCTCGGCGTGCCCCGCCATCCGGCGGAACGCCGCGAACAGCTCGCGGCCCGTGCCCACCCACTGCGCGTCGCTCAGCG
>NZ_JBFAMX010000612.1:0-6176 GCF_040659615.1 Nonomuraea sp. NPDC049784 | reverse complement strand
GGAGCAGGCGGCGTCGGAACTGGGTGATATCGCTTGGGAACAGGGGCCGACCATGGACGTCAGTGGGCCGATGGTGCTTCTCGATGCTGCGGCGCACCCATGCCAGGTACTCCGCCAGGCCTGGGCACTGGCCCGACAGCAGCGCGCGGTCACTGGCCGGCAAACGTGAAAGCTCTTCCAGGGCGGCGCTGATCGAGGATGATGACAAGGCAGGCACGGTCTTCCGCAGCGATCACTGGATTCGACACCCACATGATCTTGGAACCGTGCCTGCGCCGCATCCCGGTGAGCGAACCAGACACCCGGTCATAAACAAGCCATCACGCCACTATGCCGGGACCCTGGGCTACCTGGCGGCTGGGGACACGTTCGGGAGCGGAGGGCCGTACTAGCGCCGTTCGAGCGTGAGCAGCGGCTCAGAAAACACAGGCGCCGGTGCGCCGGGATCTGCGGCAACAGCCTGTTCCAGGCGGCGGAAGCCGGCCTCCGTTTCGTCGGGACTGAGGTGAGCGAAGAACGAAAGGGTGCGCAGGCGCAGCCGTTCGAGCATGTCACCGCGGGTACCGGAGGACGGCTCGGTGACCGTGCCGAAGCTGGCAACGCGCCAGCCGTCCGACGTGAACATCGCGATGACCTCGTGCAGCGGCTGAAACAGCGAGGCGTCCACCTCAAAGCCGCGGGGGAAGTGCTCCAGCCACCACGGCCTGGGATGGTGGTCGCTGAAATTCGCGCGCAGTAGCAGCCGCCCGCCGGGCCTGAGCACCCTGGCCAGCTCACGGGCCGCCAGCGGCTTGTCCTGGACGTGGTGCCAGGACAAGAACATGAGAGCGTAGTCGGCGCTGCCGGACGGCACTGGCATGTCCTCGGCGGAGCCTGCCAGATAGCGCACACCGGGATGCCGGGACTGCGCCTGCGCTATCTCGCGCATGCGGACCGACGGCTCGACGCCAGTGACCGGCCCGAACGCTCGCGCCAGCGCGGGGGTGAACCTGCCGGTCCCTGAGCCGACGTCCAGCCCCGCCAGCGGACGCCGCTCGGGCAGCACCGCTCCGAAGGCGCTGATCCATACCTGCATCTGCTGCTCGGTAAGCGCACGGCCACGCGCGTAGTCCTGGTGTTGCTCCGTGTCGTAGTCGATCCGCCTCATCGCAGCTCCCGCGTCCAGTCGGGCTACGGCAAACCGTCGGCCCGATATATCGAGTGGATACATCGGCACGATATGCACTGTCGCGTCATGCCGCAAGGCGGGCATTGCGATCGGACGTGCCTGCACCGCGGTGACCAGCCACGAGATCCTGCTGAGGGGGCCGGAAGTCCGGCCGAACAGCGACCTGCCGAGCGAGGCGTCGTTCTCGGCCCCCAAACCCCCAAAGCTGGGTCGCGGAAAGCCGGTTCCCATGGGATCTCCGGGGAGAGGGGTTCCGGGGTGAAGCCGCTGGTCATGTGCCGATGCGGTAGGGGCGCATCATCTCGTTGTCCTCGTGTTCGAGGATGTGGCAGTGCCAGACGAACAGGCCCGGCCGGTCGAAGGTGGCCTTGATCCGGGTGATCTCGCCCGGGTAGGCGATGACGGTGTCCTTGAAGCCGCTCTCCCAGTCCTCCGGCGGACGGGTGGGGCCGTGGAACGGGCGGCGGTCGACGACCTGGAAGAGGACTTCGTGGACGTGGATCGGGTGGGCGTCCATGGTGAAGTTGTGGATCTCCCATGTCTCGGTGGCTCCAACGGCCGGGTTCTCGGTGATCGGGTCGGACCACATGTTCGCCGTACCGCCTCCCTCCAGGTTGCCCAAAAGCACGGCCACCGGTCCCACGCCTGCCACGACCCTTGAGGCCCGCTCCAGCAGCGCCACTTTGCGGGTGGTGCCGGCCGCCCCAAGTGGGGTGAAAGCGGGCAGGGTGAGCTCGGCCGGTGGCACGCTGCGGTCGGATGCCGTCAGTGGGCGAACCGTGAACTTCAGGACCTGCCCCGTTGTCGCCGGGTCGGCCGGGACCGCGGCGTGGCGGCCATGGAACGGGCCGTCCGGAGCCTCGTTGATCAGGAACAGTTCCGTCCCCGGACGGATGCCGGTGAAGTCGACGATCACGTCGGCGCGTTCCGCCGGGGCCAGCAGGACCTCTCCGACCTTCACCGGCGCGGGCAGGAACCCTCCGTCCGATCCGATCTGCCAGAAGGGCAGGGCGGCGGAGGCAGGCCGTTGAGCCAGCGGACTCGTGACGATCTTCAGGTCGAGGAAGCGGCCGTTGCACCCATTGAGGAGCCGGAAGCGGTAGCGGCGTGGCTCCACGGCCAGATACGGCCAGGTGCGGCCGTTGACCATCATGGTGGTGCCGTAGAACTCGGGGATCCAGATGGGTGGGATATCACTGCGGGGAATATACGGTCCTTTGAACCGGTCGAACTGCCGGCGGCTCGCCGGGTAGAAGAGCGAGCCGTCGGCGCCGAACGTCCTGTCCTGGATGACGATCGGGATTTCGTGGACGCCGATCGCCCCCGGTCGTGCCGAGGGCGGTGGCAGGGCCTGGCAGGACGCCCGGCGCGAGGTCAGCGGGGCCGCCGCGCAGCAGGTAGAAGCCGGCCAGTCCGGCGTAGACGTTGAGCCGGGTGATCCCGAGGGTGTGGTCGTGGAACCACATGGTCGCGGGACGCTGGTCATTGTCATAGTGGAAGACCGCCGATCCCGGGCTCCAGGCGATCTCGTGCTGGTTGGCGACAGCGGCTCCGAAGCCGGCATACCGCGATCCCTCGGTCGCGTACCCTGCCGGGATGTCTCGTGCCGCCGGCAGGAACCACGCGTCGGGATGGCCGTCGCTGTGGTCGGAGTTGTGCCCGCCGTGCAGGTGCGTGACGATCGGGACCGGCCCGAGGTAGCGGCTGGGCGTGGCGGCGAAGGCCGGGCGTGAGTCGCGTCCCTCCCGTCCGCCGGGCGGGTTGGCCCAGTGCAGTGTCGGATCCACCGGCAGCGGATGGGTGAGAGCTCTCCCGTGGCCGTCGACCAGCTCGTTCGTCCACTTGACCCGTACAGGGCGGCCGACTCTGGCCTCCACTGTGAAGGCCGGGCTGTTGAAGCTCCGCGGTTCCCCTACCGCCCCATAGCCCAGGACCGTCGTGGCCGGGCTGCCAGGCGGCAGGATCTGCAGCCGGAGCCGCCGCACACCGATCACGTACCGGTCGGCTGGGCCTTCCGTCGAGGCGGGCGGCATTACGGGCGGAACTGGTAGCGGGACGACGTACTTGGCGATAGACGCGGGGTTCATCAGGCTGCTTGGGGGAGCCGCAGTAGGGTCCGGCCGGGAGGCCAGGAGGAGAACTCCACCCGCCCCGGCCTTAAAGAACCCCCGTCTCGTGATCATCTCCACCTCCTGCTCCAAGGCGGAGGCCACGAGAACTCCGCTTCCGGCCTCCAGCGGTCGCAAGCCACCTCCAGAATCCGGATAAAGCGCTTGTCGTGGGCTATATGCCCCGTATGGGCCGCTGACGTAGGGCTTTTGCCGTGACGCGGCCGTATCTCGCCTTTGTGGAGAACAATTCGCGGCCTGAGAACCGATCGTCCCTGAGCGTGCGCGTCCCCCACGGGTGCCCGAGCCTCGGGCACGGGCAGCGAGCATCGATCGGAACGCCCGAGTTCCGGATAGGCCATCGCAGAGGGCTCAGTTCTGGTCGGCCATTACCGTGGCTCGGCGGATCAACGCCGCATCCGACTGGCGGCTGGTCCGGGACCAATGTCACCCAATCCGGGACTTCGCCTCAAGGTGCGGCGGGCCGGGGCCGCGAGGATGGAGGAGTGAGGTCCGACGAGGTGGAAAAGGTCACCGAGGCCGACGTCACCCCCTGGGCAGGCGGCGAGCGCCGACTCTACATCCGCATCGTCCCGCACCAGATCACCGTCCGCCGCATCCACGGCCTCTGAGGAGTCACCGTGCCAGGGATCAGCGGCGCAGTCGTTGACGAGGTCCTCGGCTGATTCAACGCGACGGAACTCTCCGCCCGCGTTTGAGGTCCCGCTGTGAAGCCGAAGGTCCCTGGGCTCCGCGTCGGATCTCTGAGGCGGAGCCGGTCCAGCTTGGGTGCCGTGACTGGCGACATCTTCTCGATACGGACCGTTAGAGGTCGTCATCGTCCCACAGCAGTTCGTCTCGCACGTCCACGACGCCGTTGACGCGGATCGCGGAATGGGCGATGAGTACGGCATCGGAGTGGGTGCGGGTGCGCCCCTAAGCGTGACGACGCCGTCTTCGACCTTGGCGTGAACCCGGGGAGGTGTCGACCCAGGCGAAGTGGTTCAGGTCGTTCTGGATCTCGTAGGCGAGTCCCGGCTTTCCGGCCACAGGAATGCCATTGGCCCTCAAAACGTGGGTCAAACGATCGTGTGTGAGCTCGCTGCGTGGACGATCGGCCTGTCGGAGCGGGTCGAACGTCTCTGGGAGGCGGCCGGTCAGGTGGGCAGGCTGGGGGTGTGGAGCGCGTCTGGTCGATGGTCTTCCTGGGATTCACGGTTGTAGCCCTGGTCGTGGGAGGTGTCCTGAGCCTTGTCGGGGTGCCTGGCTGGGGTGACGTGGTGCTCGCCGCGGGGACGGTCGTGGCCATTGGGCCGGGTTTGTGGTGGGTGGTCTCGGCATTGCGCGCGGGGCATCTCGGGGTGGACGCGATCGCGGTGCTCGCCCTGGTCGGGACGCTGGCCGTACACGAGTATCTGGCGGGTGCGCTGATCGCGGTGATGCTGGCCGGAGGGCGGGCGCTGGAGGAATACGCGATGCGGCGGGCGCGGCGCGATCTGACCGCGCTGTATGAGCGGGCGCCGCGCTGGGCGCACCGGTATGAGCGCGATGGCCCGCGCCGAGTGGACGTCGGCGAGGTGTCGCGAGGCGACCTGCTGCTGGTCCCGGCCGGGGAGATGGTGCCGGTCGACGGCGTGGTCGCCAGGTGTGCGGCGCTGCTGGACGAGTCCGCTCTCACGGGTGAGGCGCTGCCGGTGGAGTACCCGGTCGGGGAGAGCGTGCGCAGCGGCGTTGTGAACGCGGGCTCGGCCTTCGACTTGCGGGCCACCAGCACGGCCGGGGAGAGCACCTACGCCGGCGTGGTGAGGCTGGCCCGGGAGACCGAGGCGGACAGCGCTCCGGTGGTGCGGCTGGCCGACCGGTTCGCCGCCTGGTTCTTGCCTGCGACGCTGGCGCTGGCCGGGCTGGCGTGGGCGTTGTCGGGGGAGGCGGTGCGGGCGGTCGCGGTGCTGGTGGTGGCGACTCCGTGCCCGCTGCTGCTGGCCGCGCCCGCCGCGATCGCCTCCGGGCTGTCGCGTACGGCGCGCCGAGGCGTCGTGGTCAAGGGCGGCGGCGCGCTGGAGACGCTGGGCCGCGCCCGCACGCTCGTCCTGGACAAGACGGGGACGCTCACCCAAGGATGCCCCGAGGTCGTGGACATCGTCGCCGCGGACGGTTTCAGCGTACGGGAGGTGCTGGGGCTGGCCGCCGCGGTCGATCGGATGTCCTCCCACGTCCTGGCCGCCGCCATCGCCCGGGCCGCGGATGAGCGCGGTGCGGAGCCGTTCACTGCCGAGCGGGTGCACGAGAAGGCCGGATCCGGCACGACGGGAACCGTCGACGGGCGGCTGGTGCACGTGGGAAAGGCGCTGAAAGGGCTGGACTCGGCATGGATGGCCGCACAGCGGGCCAGGGCGGCGCTCGACAGCGCGATGACCGTCTGGGTGAGCGTGGACAGAGGCGTCGCCGGAGTGATCCTCCTTCGTGACGCGGTACGCGCGGATGCTCCTCGTACGTTGCGCAGGCTCCGCTCCGCAGGCATCGAACGGGTAGTGATGCTCACCGGCGACCGGGCCGAGGTAGCCGAGAGCGTGGCCACCGTACTCGGCGTCGATCGCGTGCTCGCCGAGCGGACACCCGAGCAGAAGGTGGCGGGAGTGCGCGAAGAGGCCGGACGCGCACCGACCGTCATGGTCGGCGATGGCATCAACGACGCGCCCGCACTGGCCGCCGCCCAGGTCGGGGTGGCCATGGGCGCGCACGGGTCGGCGGCATCCACCCAGGCGGCCGACGTGGTGCTGACCACAGACCGGCTCGACCGGCTGGCCGACGCCATGGACGTGGCCCGCCGGGCAAGGCGCATCGCCGTGCAGAGCGCGGGGGTCGGCATCGGCCTGTCGCTGGTCGCGATGTTCGTAGCA
>NZ_JBFAMX010000611.1:0-6190 GCF_040659615.1 Nonomuraea sp. NPDC049784 | reverse complement strand
GTCGGCCTCGCGGCCCAGCTCGACGGCGGCTCGGCCGTCGGCCGCCTCCCCGGCCACCTCGATGTCGTCGTACAGGGAGAGCATGGTGGCCCAGCCGGAGCGGATGAGAGGCTCGTCGTCGGCCAGCACCACGCGGATCACCCGGCCGCCGCCTGCCACGTGCCGGTCTCCTCCGCTCACCCGGGCAGCGTCGCCTTCACCCGCCACGTGCCGTCCACCTCCTCCCGCTCGAACGCGCCGCCCGCCAGACGTGCCCGCATCCGCATCCCCACCAAGCCGCGCCCTTCCCCCGCAGGCGCGGTCGCGGCCACCTCGTTCTCGACGACGAGCACGACCGCCTTCCCGCCACGCCTCCCCTTGGGACCTCCGCCGACCGCGGTTCCGCCGGGGTCGGCGCGGTCCCGTACGGCCAGGTCCAGCCGGACAGGCCCACGCCCGTGCTTGAGCGCGTTGGTGACGGCCTCCCTGGCGATCGCGTACGCCGCCCGCGACGTCCCCTCCGGCAGCCGGTCCACCGGGTCGGCACGGCACTCCACGTCCAGCCCGTGAACGAGCGCACCGAGGGCCGCCAGCGTGGGCGCCTGCGCCGTGCTGCCCTCGTCGAGCACCCGCAGCAGCACGTCCAGCTCCTGCTGCGCGTCACGCGCGGTGCTCACCAGGTGGTCGAGCGAGCGCTCGGCCACCGGTACGGTCTCCGGCCGCCCCAGGGCCGCCTGGGCCGCCATGGCCTGCACCAGGACCACGCTGAGCGCGTGCCCCACCGAGTCGTGCAGCTCCAGCGTCAGGCTCTGGCGGCGGCCGAGCACCTCGATCACCAGCGACGGGTCGGAGCGCAGCAGCCTGCGCGCCACCCGCTGCTGCCCGGCCGCCACGAGCACCATCGCCGCCAGCACGACCACGATCATGACGGACACCTGCGCCAGATCCCCGTGAGCGGCCTGCGGGCGGGTGAGTGCGGGCGCGAGCGCCAGCGCCCCGGCACTCAGCGTGGCCCCCACGAACAGATGCAGCGCCGTCAGCACCCGCAGGTAGACCGGGTCGGTGCGCTCCGGCACGGCCACGCCGAGCAGCTCCGACAGGGCGATGACCTCCAGACGCGGCACCGGGGGCAGGCACGCCACGAGCGCCGACGCGGGCAGGCACGCCGCCCACAGCAGCAGCACTCGGGCCGGCGACACCTCCGTCACCAGCACCAGCGCCAGGACCGCCGCCGCGGGGGTCAGCAGCGCGGCGCCGAGCAGCTGGTAGAGCAGCGCCTTCCAGGGAATGGTCACGGCTCCCGACGCTAACCGGGCAGCTCAGAGACCACCTCCCCCGCGCGGGGGAACCGGCTGCCGTTCTGGCGTATCGGCTGCGTAGCCGGCAGGCCGGAGGCTATGCTCCAGTCTCCACCGGTGGATAGACGTGCGGGCTCCGATGGGCCGCCGGCAGCACGCAACGTCGTCCTGACTCGACGTCGGCGCAACGTTCGGCGTCCTCGCGCTGCGGGAGAGGTTCGGGATTCGCCTGGATTCGCGGCACTGGACGGACGCTATCGGCGGTGCCCAGTGAGCTGGTCGCGCGGCGGCAACGATCAAAGCTCTGACAGGTCTCACCAATTCCAGTGAACCGTTACCGTGAGTAATACCCTGACCAGGTAAAGGCGCCGTGCGGAGTGGCCAAATCCCGCATTCGCCCATGACGGGCGCGGGCATCAAGCGGCCATGACCAAGATTTCTCAGCGCAGGGCGCTGCTACTGGCGGCTGTCGTCCCTGCCCTCCTGGTCGCGGGCTGTGCCGCGGGCGGTAACGGTACGCAGGCGATGAAGGGGGCGGCGAGCCCGGCGACGCCGACGGAGGAGATGTCGCCCGACGAGACAGAGAACGAGTCCCCGGCGGAGACGGGGAGCGAGGGCGCCACGCCGAGCGAGACGCGCACCGGCGCCGGGCTGCCGCGCTCGGCCATCGAGAACTTCTTCTCCGCGCTCAAGTCCGGGAACCTGGACCAGGTCGTCAGCGCGTTCGCCAGCACAGCGGTGGTCGAGCTGGACGGTGAGGCCACGGCGGACAGCACCCAGGCGATCCGCAGCCTCTTCCAGAAGCAGCTCCAGGGTGGGACCGAGCAGCAGGCCACGCACACCGTCGAGGACGTGCGCACGATCAGCGACAAGGACGCCGTCGTCCGTTCGACGAGCAAGGCGGGGAGCCAGACCCGCCGCGAGCTGTTCCTGCTCATGCAGGACAGCGGGGACTGGAAGATCTCGGAGTTGATGAACAACCAGCCGTCCTGACTCGCGGCTGAGCGCGGCGGGGAAGGCGTGGAGTTCAGGCGCCCGCGCGAAGCCGGTCGGCAATGGGGAGCATTACGGGGCCGCTTCATGACCGCGTAAATCGACATTTACCGCGATATTTATTGAACGGGCTAAGTCTGCGGGGTGTCGCCGGGAATGCGAGGAGTGATGCGGCGCTGGTCGACGAGCGCCAGATACACGGCGAAGGCGCCGCGCGCCCACATTTCCGCCTGTCGCGTCGTCAACCTGATCTCCTCGCCCTCGTGCGATACGATCATGTATCCACCCCAAGAGGTCCGACGCCACGCGACCAATACGTTCTCGTAAACGAGCACGTCGAGCATCGCAGTCAGATATTCGCGTCCGGCGGCGGACACGGCGCAAGCCTCCTCGCTCCTCGCCGAATTCTCGCCTCAACTCCATTGTGCGCGTCTCACCGGGAAATGTCGCAGGACCTTGGCAGTCCCATGAAGAGAATTCTTCCTGCGGGCCGTTCCCGCGGTGATTACGCCGTCACCGCAGGGGCAGAGGGCCGTTGCCCCGTGCCATGAGGCCGCTGAGTGGGGCTTGGGTATATCGCCGGGGTGTGCCTGCGACGCCGCTGTGAAGCGGCACCACGTCGCGGCCCACCCCGGTCTCCAATCGGTGGCCTTCGTATTCGACGGATCAGCGGCACCCGCACAGCGGCGCCACACACCCTTCGCCCCGAGGACCGCGACCGTGGACGGTGGGATGGGCGCTCTCCCGCCGTCTGAGGGTCTCTAGGGGAGGAGGTCTGGACACACGCGAGGGGTGGCGTCGGAGGGCGGGGCGAGTGCTCCGAGGGGCGGCTCAGGCCATGGGGGCGTTCAGAGGCCGAGTTCCTGGCGGTCCAGGATGGAGACGGAGACGGAGACCGCTCTGGTCGCGTCGCCGTCCTCGATCGCGCGCAGCAGGTCGTCGTGGGAGCTGTCCAGGTAGAGCGCCGCCTGCTCCTGGGGCCTGACGCTGTCGCGCAAGGCGTCGCTCATGCTGCGGTAGAGGTCGGCGAGGAGCGCGTTGTGCGCCGCGTCCGCCACCAGCACGTGGAACTCCACGTCCGCGTCCGCGAACCCGTCGAGGTCGCCCGCCTGGCCGGCCGCCTCCCTGCGGCCGAGCGTCTCGCGCAGCGCGGTCAGGTCTTCCTCCGTGCGCCTGCCCGCGGCGAGCCTGGCCGCGACAAGGTCGAGGCCGCGGCGCACGTCGATGATGTCCATGGCGGCCGCCGTGTCGAGCCGCCGGCGCAGGGCGACCTTGGACTCGTCGGTGGCGGTCACGTACGTGCCGTCGCCCTGCCGGGTGTGCAGCAGCCCGGCGTGGGCCAGGACGCGAACCGCCTCGCGTACGGACAGCCTGCTCATGCCGAGGCTCTGCGCGAGCTGGCTCTCGGAAGGGATCTTGGTGCCGACCGGCCACACCCCGCGCGCGATCTCCCTGCGGAGCTCGTCGATGGCGGCGTCCACGAGCGAGGTCCGAGCGACGTTTCGCATGCACCTTCTCCTCATCGGGTGGAGAACCCCAGCCTAGACGCCGACCGGCGACCCGGCGCGGAAGCCGGCGCGTAACGATGTGATCTTCGTTACTGGGCCAGCTCCGTGGCGAGGCGTTCGATCGTGTCGCGGCCCTCCAGCGGCCGTAGCCAGGCGTTCGGCAGGGCGGCGACGCCGTGGACGGCGCCGAGCAGGTTACCGCACACCGAGCCGGTGGAGTCGCTGTCTCCCGAATGGTTGACGGACAGCAGGAGCGCGCGTTCCACGGAGGGCTCGGCCAGGGCGCAGTACACGCCGATGGCCAGCGCCTCCTCGGCCACCCACGCGCCGCCCAGCGACTCGACCCGCTCCGGCGAGTGCTCGCCGCCGGCGGCCAGCTCCACGGCCGCGCGCAGTGCCGCGGTGGTCTCGTCGTGCGCCGGGTACGTGGCCAGCAGTTCCAGGGTGCTGTGGACGGCCGGCTCCAGCGGCTCGCCCGCCACGAGGTGCGCGACGATCGCTGCGAACGCCCCCGCCGCCAGGTAACCGGTCGGGTGCCCGTGCGTGATCTGCGCGCAGGCCGCCGCCACCTCGAACGCCTCCCGGGGGTGTGGCGCGATCAGGCCGAAGGGGGCCGAGCGCATGACGGTGCCGCAGCCCTTCGAGTTCGGGTTCACCGGGCCCGGCCGGCCCAGCGGGGACGGACCGGGGAACGGCTTGTGGAGGCCTGACAGGCAGGCGTTGCCCGGGGCCCTCCGCGAGTACAGCCAGCCCTCCTCACGCAGCCGCCCCGTGCGGTGAGGGCGGTCCGCCGGCGGGGGAGTGCGGTGGTCCTGGGTGTCGAGCCAGCGCAGGTACGCCTGCCGGACCGCCTCCACCACCAGCGCCTCCCCGCGTCCGGACCCGCCCCGTTCCAGCGCGTCGCCATCGCCCGAGGTGAGTGGGCCGCCGGCGCGGAGGAGGCCCTCCACCGTGAAGAGGGTCATCTGGGTGTCGTCGGTGATGAGGCCGGACTCACCGCACCACGTCGTCACATATCCGGTGATGCCTTCCGCCCCGTGATCCCTGCGGATCTCCCGCAGCGACTGGAACTCGATCGGCGCTCCCAGCGCGTCGCCGATCGCGCCGCCGAGGAGGCAGCCCCGGACTCGATCCACTACGTCCATACCGGAAATCTTGTCAGCTCTCCGGCGGTCTGAGAGATTGCGGTGTATTTGGTCAACTGTCCCGGAGGTCACGCGTGCCACAATTACGACCGGCCTTCCTCGCCGTCGCCCTCACCTTGGCGATCGCGACTCCTGCCCAGGCGGCAGCCGCACCCACGATCACCGTCGAGAACGGCCGTACGCAGCCGGTCTTCTCCTACGCGGACGCCGTCCGCGAGCACGTGTACGTCGAGTCGGCCGTCGACAGCGACCTGGACGGCAAGCTCGACAAGGTACGGGTGGACATCATCAGGCCCAAGGAGTCCGGCCCGGGACTCAAGGTGCCGGTGATCATCGATGAGAGCCCGTACTACGACAACTCGGGCCGCGGAAACGAGTCAGAGCGCAAAATTTATGACGCCGACGGAAATGTCGCGAAATTCCCGCTCTTCTACGACAACTACTTCGTCCCCCGCGGCTACGCCGTCCTCAACGTCGACATGCTCGGCACCACCAGATCAGAGGGCTGCCCGGACATCGGCGGCAAGGCGGACGTGCTGGGCGGCAAGGCGGTCATCGACTGGCTGAACGGCCGCGCCAAGGCGGTCAAGGACGACGGCACCCCGGCCGTGGCCGACTGGACGACGGGCAAGGCCGCCATGATCGGCAAGTCATACGACGGCACCCTGGCCAACGCCGTCGCCGCCACCGGGGTCGAAGGCCTGAAGACCATCGTCCCCATCTCGGCGATCAGCTCCTGGTACAAATACCAGCGCTCCAACGGCGTCATCTACAACCACGACTACGCCTCCTGGCTGGCCGACTACGTCGACACCGACCCCGAGGCCAAGTGCCGGCCAGTACGCGACAAGATGGACGCCGAGGACGGCGACGACACGGGTGACTACAACCCGTTCTGGGCCGAGCGCGACTACATCAAGGGCCTGCTCGGCGACGCCTCCAAGGTCAAGGCCAGCGTCTTCGTCGTGCACACGGTCAACGACCTCAACGTCAAGCCCGACAACTTCTCGACCTGGTGGAAGGCCCTGTCCGACAGGAACGTGCCGCGCAAGATCTGGGTCGGCCAGACCCAGCACGTGGACCCGTTCGACTTCGAGGGCCGCAGGGCGCTCTGGGTGGACACCCTGCACCGGTGGTTCGACTACTGGCTGCACGGCGTACGCAACGGGATCATGAACGCCAACACCGTCAGCGGACAGCAGGTCGGCCTCGATGCCGATCGCGTCGGGCAGTTCGGCGGCGATCTCGCGGGCCCGCCGGCCTCTGC
>NZ_JBFAMX010000610.1:0-6200 GCF_040659615.1 Nonomuraea sp. NPDC049784 | reverse complement strand
GAGGCAACGGCTGCTCCCACGAACGTGATCAAGGACAGAAGCCATCAGATCACGAACCAGCCGACACCGCGCGAGTTAACCAGCAGGGTCCTGTAGGGCGTCAAAACTCGCGCGCGTGGGTTGAACTGGGGTTTCTCCGACGTAGCTATGCGGCTCGGCGGTACTCGTTGATCGCTCCTCCGAGTACTTCGTGGCGTTCGATCCGGCCTTCCATGGACACCACCGCCTGTTCGTCTTGATCGGGTGGTCGTTGGCCGCGCGCCTGGTGAGGTCGGTGGCCGTTGTAGTGATCGATGTACTCATTCAGAACCAAGCGCAGGTGACGTTCACCGTAGATCAGCATGCGGTCGGTGCACTCGGCGCGCACCGTCCTGATCCAGCGCTCGGCATAGCAGTTCGCCCTCGGTGTTCGCGGCGGCGTCTTCATCACCGTGACGCCCACGGCGGCGAAGACCTCATCGAACACGGCGGTGAACTTGGCATCTCGATCGCGGATGAGGAAGCGGAACGAGCCTGCTCCCTCGCCGAGGTCGATCAGGAGATTACGGGTCTGCTGAGCGGTCCATGCACCGGTCGGATGAGACGTTACGCCCAAGATGTGCACGCGCCTCGTGTTGACCTCCATCATGAGCAACACGTACAGGCGCTTCAGGAAGATTGTGTCAACGTGGAAGAAGTCGCAGGCCAGGAGCCCTTTAGCTTGCAAACGTAGAAAGGTGCGCCATGGGGTGTCGAGATGACGGGGCGCCGGAGCGAAGCGGCGGGAGCGCAGAATGCGCCGCACGGTCGCCTCGCTGATCTGAATGCCGAGCCGCACCAGTTCCCCGTGTACCCGTCGATGGCCCCACGCGGGGTTCTCCCGCGCCAGGCGAAGGATCGAGTCCCGGATCTCTCGACTCATTGTTGGACGTCCGGGCCGATGTGGATAGATCCAGGCCTGTCGGAGCAAACGACGATGCCACGACAGCAGCGTCGCCGGGGTAGCCAGCCGATGCGCGCGCAGCACTGTCGGCAGCCACCGGGCCAACGCCGCCAGGACGGCTCGATCGACCCAGTCCGGCTTGGGGCGTTCGACCTGGCGCCGTAGCACTGCCACTTCGTGACGCGGCACCATGATTTCCACGTTCTTCGACGCTTGACTACGGCCCAGCAACATCAGCCAGCCGAACACCCGCAGCGTGATGAGATAGAGCAGGCGGACAAGCACAAGACGCGATCTTGTCTGCAGGGGCGGAGTCCCGTCAAACCACAGGTCAGAGCCATCATGGCTGCGTTTTGACGCGGCACAGGCGAAGTTCAGTCACGTCCGGCTCAACGGGAGCTCCACGCCTGAAATTCCGCGCCGGTCAGCCGAAGGCCGGGCGGGCTTACCGCGCGGCCCCGGAAAGCACGGCTGGCCATCCGAGCGAACCCCCAGCTTACGCGGAATGCCCAGGAAATTCGACGTTGGGCTTACGTCCATTCCACTGTGGATGGACGTGGCCCGGTGCAGGCGTTGTACATGCCGTTGGGTGATCGAGGCTGCGGGTCGCAGCGTCGCACGCTACGTGATGGGGTTGCGTAGCCATTTGTTGCGTTCAGCGCATCGTCGGGCGGTGTCGACGACGCTCGCGATGGCGGGTGACGGATCGTTCGTGGGCCACAGCACGGAGAGTTCTGCCATGATCGGCGGATCGACGACGTCACGAAGAACGATGCCGGGGCTGGTCTTCGCGGCGTGCTCAGCGAACGATGTCGGGGCCAGGCTGACCTCGCGTCCGCTGGAGAGCCGGGCGAGCATGGCGTTCACCGGTGGTTCGTCGAATGCGCAAATATCGGGTGAGAAGCCCGCCTCGTGGCACGCGGCGACGATGGCGTCGTAGTACGCCGGGGCGTGGTGGCGGGCGAACAGCAGCAGCGTCTCGTCGCGGAGGGCCGTCACCGGGATCCTCGGTGCGTCAGCGAGGCGGTGGCGAGCGCTGAGGACTGCGGAGACGGGCTCTTCGCGGAGGAGCTCGCCATTTACGCCGTCGAGGGGCTGCGGTGAGAGAGCGAGACCGGCGTCCAGGTCGCCGGCACGGAGACGTTCGGGAATCTCGGCGCTGAAGAACTCTCGAGCGTCGACCAGGACGTCTGGATGGTCTTCCCGGAGAGTGTCCAGGAGCGCCGTGAGCGTGTCGAAGCTTGTCACCGGTGTGTAGCCCAACCGAATCGTCGTCGCGATCCCTGCCCCGGCCAGCCGGGTGAGCTGCACGGCTTGCTCCAGCGCGGCCAGCGCTTTCGGCGCCTCGCGAGCCAGTGTCCGGCCCGCGGCGGTGAGCTGCACGCTACGGCTCGAACGCACGAACAACGGGGTGCCGAGGGTCTCCTCGAGCTTGCGGATCTGATGACTCAGGGATGGCTGAGCGATGTAGAGACGCGTGGCCGCGCGACCGAAGTGGAGTTCCTCGGCTACGGCCATGAAGTAGCGGAGGACACGGGGGCTGACATCGATAGACAAATCCTACCGCTGGAGGTCCGGACAAGTCTTGGACGCCCGCCGGATGGCCGCCGTAGTGTCGTTCTCACGACGTGGGAGACGTTCCAACGTGCCCCGTCGAGCCTGGTCGGAGCCGGTTTCGGTTCGCGTGACCGGCCGACAAACCACCTCAGCCTCGCAAGGAATGAAGCATGAACATCACCGTGATCGGACGAGGCAACGTCGGCGGCGGGCTGGCCGGCCTGTGGGAACGTGCCGGGCACCAGGTGACGCGGCTGGGGCGTGGAGGCGGCAATGTCGGCACCGCGGACGCGGTACTGCTCGCCGTCCCGGGAACCGCCGTGGAGGTGGCGCTGTCATCCGTCGTCGGGCTCGAGGGCAAGACAGTGCTCGACGCCACGAACCTCTACGGCGGTGCCCGGCCTCCGGCCGGGTTCTCCTCCAACGCCGAGTACGTCCAGTCGGTGACGGGCGGGCCGACGGCGAAGGCGTTCAGCACCAACTTCGCCTCTCTCCTCGGGCAGGTCGCCGATGCCCGTGTACGGCCGAGCAACCTGTGGTCCGGTGACGACGAAGTCCAGGGCGTTGTCAGGCAGCTCAGTCTCGACGCCGGATACGAGGCGGTCCGCCTTGGCGACCTGAGCATGGCCGCCACGCAGGAAGGCCTGGCCGACCCGATGTTCGCGATCGCGCAGTCCGGACTCGGCCAGTTCGTCTACCGGCTGGCATCACCCGAACAGCTCTGACTCTGACCATCGAACGTTCAGCCCATCACGCAGAAGGAACATAGTGACGCGCACCGCAAAGACCGGACTCGAGGCACTGCTCACCCCCGAGGAGAGCGTCCTGGTGCTCATCGACCACCAGCCCTACCAGTTCACCAATCTCAACAGCCATGAACCAACCATGATCGTCAACAACGTCGTCGGCCTCGCCAAGCTCGCCAAGGCGTTCGACGTCCCCACTGTGCTGACCACGGTGATCGAAGAACGTGGCGGTTACCTCATCAAGGCTCTCCAGGACCTGTTCCCGGACCAGAAACCGATCAACCGCACGTACATCAACACCTGGGAAGACCGTCGTGTCGTCGACGTCGTGGAGAAGACGGGGCGCAAGAAGCTGATCATCGCCGGGCTGTGGACGGAGATCTGCGTCGCCATGCCCGCCATCCAGGCGCTGGGCGAGGGCTACGACGTCTTCGTCGTCACCGACGCCTGCGGCGGGGTCAGTGCCGAGGCGCACGACATGGCGGTGCGCCGCATGGAGCAGGCCGGCGTGGTGCCCATCACCTGGATGGCAGTGTCCGGGGAATGGCAGCGCGACTGGGCGCGCGAGCCGACGCCCCCCGAGCTCACGCAGATTCTCCAGGAACACGGTGGCGCCAGCGGGATCGCGTTCGCCTGGGAGCTGCAACTGCTGGCCACACCCACCACCGATGGAGCTGGTGCGTAGCGCCGACGGACGCTGAGCCGGAGGCGAGCCTGGGGCACGTGGCGTGCCCCAGGCCGCCTTCGGTGCGGTCACATTCGGAATCGGGGGCGAGTGGGAGCATCCCCGCGTCATCCAGGTGCGATTCCAGAGCGTCACCGACGCCGGTCCGGAACAATTCAAGCACTCGTACACGCAGGTCGTCGTCGCCCCGGCCGAATACATTTCAGGCGATTTCCGCTACCCCTACCTCTCGTGAATCTCGCACCGTCGCGCACGGGCACAACGAAAGCTCTGAGGAAGTTGCCATGATGGACGTTTCGAAGATCGAGTTCGGTATCGACAGCTTCGGGGACCGGCCCCGTGACAATCGGGGTGAGGTCGTCTCGCACGCGCAGGCGATCCGCGCCGCGGTGACCGAGGCCGTGCTGGCCGATCAGGTCGGCATCGACGTGGTCGCGTTGGGGGAGCACCACCGGCCGGAGTTCGCGATCTCCAGCCCGGAGACGGTGCTGGCCGGCATCGCGACCGCCACGAAGCGCATTCGGCTCGCCTCAGGTGTCACGGTGCTGTCCTCGGACGACCCGGTGCGGGTCTTCCAACGGTTCGCGACCGTGGACGCGCTCTCCAGCGGCCGGGCGGAGGTGATCCTCGGACGTGGTTCGTTCACCGAGTCGTTCCCGCTGTTCGGGTATGACCTGAAGGACTACGAGGTGCTGTTCGAGGAGAAGATCGACCTGTTCCACCGGCTCCTGGACGAGACGCCGGTCACCTGGGAGGGCACCACCCGGGCCGCCCTGAATGACGCGGACGTGTACCCGAAGACCGATTCGGGACGGCTCAGCACCTGGGTGGGAGTCGGTGGGTCACCGCAGTCCGTGCTCCGTACCGCCCACTACGGGTTTCGGCTCATGCTCGCCATCATCGGCGGCGCCCCCGCCCGGTTCGCTCCCTACGTGGATCTTTACCGGCGGGCGAACCAGGAGCTCGGCACCACCGCACAGCCGGTCGGGATGCACTCGCCCGGCTTCGTCGCCGCCACCGACGAAGAAGCCAAAGAGCTGTTCTACCCCGGGTACCGGGAGATCCGCGACCGGATCGGGGCGCTGCGCGGCTGGCCACCGCTTCGCCGGGAGGAGTTCGACGCCGAGGTGGGGCGCGGGTCGCTGTATGTCGGTTCGGTCGAGACGGTCGCGAACAAGATCGCCCACGCGATCCGGGTGCTGGACGCGGGCCGGTTCGACATGATCTACTCCGCCGCGGGCACCGTTTCAGCCACCGCCCGGCTACGTTCGGTCGAACTGTACGGCACCCAGGTCATCCCCCGGGTCCGCGAGCTGCTGGCCGAACAGCCCGCCGTCACGGCGGCGACACGATGACCACCCCCGTGGCCACCGTCGGGATCCTGGGGGCCGGGAAGGTCGGCACCGTCCTGGCGCGCCTGGCGGTCGCCGCCGGCTACCGGGTTCTGATCTCCGGCTCCGGTGACCCCGCGAAGATCGCGCTGACCGCCGAGGTGCTCACCCCTGGCGCGACCGCCGCGTGGCCAGCCGAGGCCGCGCAAGCCGCGGACGTGGTGATCCTCGCTCTCCCGCTCGGCAAACTCCGCAACCTCCCGGTCTCGGCGTTGCGGGGGAAGCTGGTCGTGGATGCGATGAACCACTGGTGGGAAATCGATGGTCCCCGCGACACGATCGTCCCGCCCGGTACGTCCTCGAGCGAAGTCGTGCAGCAGTTCCTGACGGGCGCGCGAGTCGTGAAAGCCTTCAACCACATGGGCTATCACGACCTCGAAGACGGGGCTCGCCCATCCGGCCACCTCGGGCGCAAGGCGATCGCGATCGCCGGTGACTCACCCGAGGATCTCACCGCCGTGTCAGAGCTGATCGACACACTTGGGTTCGACCCACTCGCCATCGGTGACCTCGCGGCGGGTGCCCGGCTCGAGCCCGGCGCCCCTGCCTTCGGAGCCAATGTCGACGCCGAGCAGCTTCGCGCGCTCACCACTACCCCTGCTCCGGCCACTGAACCGTCTCTGGCCCATTCACAAAAAGGACAGCCAGATGACTCAGGGATCAGTTGACAACAGCGGTGCATCCGTGACGGTCAGGCTCGAGGTCGCCAGCCCGATCAGCTCCTACACGGTGAACCTCGCCAATGAATCACCCGTCGGCAGGGTCGACTTCGTCGACTTTCCCGAGGAAGACGATGACCGGATAGGGACTGTACGGTCACTGGCTCTGGCGCACTTTCGGTGGTGACGGAACGTGATTGTTCGTGTCGGTACATGGCTATCTCGGGGTGCTGTGTCAGC